>JALWRJ010000172.1 GCA_026994125.1 Cyclobacteriaceae bacterium
CAATTAGCTTTTCACCCTTTGGGCAAATGGCTTTTTTAAAATGTTCTTTTTTATGCTTTTTAAACCGGTTCAAATCAATAAAATTAGGAATCACTTTAATATCGGTGGTAATATTAAAATGGTTAAGGGTGTCTTCTTTTAAATTTTGCGAAACAGCCGTTACACCGTCCGATTTATTAATGGAAAAAGCCACTACCGGTTCGTAGGAGGGGTCTTTGCCAACTAACGTTATGTCCGTGCCATGCAAGGTGGTAATAAAGGGTAGTTTTATGCCTTCTTCGGCTAAAATTTGTTTTGCCTGGTAGGCCGCTGAAGCGTGAGGTATGGCATAATGCACATGCAATAAATCTAAGTTGGCAAACTTAGCAATATCCACCATTTTGCTGGCCAATGCCATTTCGTAGGGGGGGTATTTAAACAGCGGGTACGAGTTAAAGGCAACCTCGTGGTAATAAATATTTTGATTAAAAAAATCGAGCCTCATAGGCTGCGAGTAGGTTATAAAATGTACTTCGTGGCCATACTCGCCTAGTTTTTTGCCGAGCTCGGTAGCTACAACACCACTACCACCAAAGGTAGGGTAGCAAACAATTCCTATTTTCATGTGTTTGTTAAACTTGTGTTACACCAAACAACTGTTTAGCAGGGTGCTTGGTAAATT
This sequence comes from Cyclobacteriaceae bacterium, assembly GCA_026994125.1. GTDB lineage: Bacteria > Bacteroidota > Bacteroidia > Cytophagales > Cyclobacteriaceae > JAKISE01. The sequence goes on from JALWRJ010000172.1 coordinate 662, forward strand.
TATTTAGTAAAATCGATGGCTTCGTACAACAAACCTTGTATTCGAGTTCGTATATTCAACTGATTTAGCTTAAAATTTTCGGCATCGGGGTACACCCGGTTCGATAAAAAAATAAAAATCAGTTGGTGTTCGGGGTCGGCCCAAGCGGCAGTTCCCGTAAAACCCGTATGTCCAAATGTTTGTTGCGAAGCCAGGGCTGTGGTAGGCCCGTTTGACCCCACACTTGGTTTATCCCATCCTAAACCTCTACGGTTACCAACATATTGTCGTTTAGAAAAGTTTAATATTGTTTCAGGGTAAAAATAGGTGGTTCCTCCGTAGCTTCCTAATTGTAGTTGCATTTGCATGAGTTTGGCCAGATCCAGGGCAGTGCTAAATAAGCCGGCATGCCCCGATACCCCACCAATGAGGGCAGCATTAGGATCATTTACAAACCCGGTAAGCTCACCCATTCTAAGCTTACCATTGCCTTGGGTAGGTACAACTTCATCGGCAGGAAAGCGGCACAAGGGATTAAAAGTAGTGCGTGTCATGCCCATGGGCGCATACAGGTTTTGGTCTAAAAACTCATCCAAAGGCTGGTTTGTAATCCGTTCTACCAGCGTTTTTAAAATGATAAACCCAATGTCGCTGTAACGGTAGCCATAAGGTTGTTCATCGTTTAGTTTCTGTAACCGTTTAGAATGAATAGCCCAGTTAAGCAGCGAATCTTGCAGGTAGGGCGCTATGTAGGTGTTTTTTCCTATTTGAAGCGCATCTTTTTGTTGGGTGTGTGTAAGGGCATCGGCAACGTTGCGTTGGGGAAGCACCTGCTTCCAGAAAGGCAGGTAGGGGTAAAGCCCGGCCTGGTGTGCCAGTATTTCGCGTATGGGAATAAACGCCTTGTCGCTACGCCACATTTCGGGCAGGTAGTGCGCTATGGGTAGGTCTATATCTAAAAACCCCCGTTCGGTTAAAAACATAATGGCCTGGGTAGTGGCCATTACTTTTGTTAACGAAGCCAAATCGTAAAGGTATTGCTCTTGAATAGATGATTTTTGAGCATAGGTTTTGTAACCAAAATTTTGATAATATACTACAATGCCGTTTTTAGCGGCTAATACCTGGCTGCCCGGAGTAGCTTGTTGGCGGATGGCGTTTTGCATGAGTGTATCTATCCGGTTTAGTACCTGCCTGTTCATATACACTAACTCGGGAGGCCCAAATTGTAACCGACCCAAAGGTTGAGTGGCTTTACCGGAAGGAATATTACTACCGGGTAGAGGAGCTGCTCTAAAACCTAAGGCACCATAGATAAATTGGGGCACCAGGGCTTCTGTAACTCCATTAAGTTGCGGAGCCTGAATAACTGTAACCCGGTTTGAGAGGCTGCCAGGAACAGGATGGGGAGAAAACCAAACAAGTACCACCTGGCTGTGTTGGGCTAATTGATTTAGATTGGTTACTTGATTGGGTTTTAAATGTGTAGCCGGCACAAATACATAACCATAACTGCCCAATCTTTTCAGGTTATAGGGGGTGTTAAAATCGAGGGCGCGAGGGTAAAAGGCGTGGCTGGTGTAAAAATTTAAGTGCCTGCGAAAAATAGTAAAATCATCATGCCCTAACAGGGTAGTGGCAAAATAAGTGGTATCGAGCTGTTTTAAGGGCAGTTTTGCCGGATTGTTTAGTAACCGGATGCCCCGGGTGTAGGTTTGCCAAGCCCAGCGTGTGTAGTCTGCACCTTGCGTGGCTGGTAGTTTAGTATGGCGGGCTACGTACCTGTTGGCCAGTAGCGAAATGGCTCGTTGCTTAATCCATTTTTTGTTTTTTTTGGACACTTTTTTTCCTTTAAACAACTGTTGGGTAAGGGTGGTAAAATCTTGTAACCACCAAATTTGCTGGTAGGTGTGCATGGCTTGCCACAAACTATCAGGATTGGTAAACGGGGTTAAGTGGGTGGTATTAGCGGTGTGGGTTATGCCATAAAACAGCACGTGTGAATCAGGTTGTACATCTACCACCCACCTGGCTCTGTAATTGCTTTTTGCAAACGCCCGTGCTTGGGGGCTGGTTGCTCCTCTTATGGCAAAAGCCGGAAAAGGAATAGCGATGGAAGTGGTAGCAGGTACACCTTGATAAATATTAATAATGCTACTGGTGTAGGGGTGGTTGGGAGCAGGTAATTGTTGGGGTTGCTGTGTTACAATACCGCCCGCCTTAACTTGCTGGGGTTGGTGGCTAAACCAAAATAAAAGCGAAAGTTGGCTTTCAAAGCTCAGTTTGTTTACTTCTTTGCCGGCCCATTGCCTGGCTTCTTTTTGCAAATTGGACTGTGCAAGGGCATTGGGTGCGTGCCACATACTCGTACAGCCAATGCAGGTAAAAAGTAGAACTGTTGTTAATTTCATAAAAATAAGCCAGCTTCAAAATTCCTTCGTACGAAGTTCTTTTCATAATTCGGGTTAAACAAAATAAACCTTTAAATTTGTATATTCATATAATACGGCAAAGCAATCGAATGAAGATACCTTCTATTATAAAAATTCCTCGACACCAACGTTTTCATATAGAGCCTCGGTATTACGACCCGGTGAAGGAGGAAATTGAACAGCGCGAGAAATTGATTATTGCCGAAATTAATGCCGAAAAAAAGAAAGGCACCTATGTGCCGGGTACGCGCATAGCCAGCTCGTTTAAGCGAAGATCCGTTCAAAAAGATAATTCCGGACTTTTAAGGTTTTTAATTGCCGCCATGTTATTTACGGGTACCTTTGTTTATCTGTTGGCAGGTTACACTGCACTGTTAAAAACCGGTCAATTTATACTTTACTTTGCGTTAGGAGCCTGGGTGTTTTCATTTTTGTATAAAAACCTGAAAAAAGGGCGGTAATTTATGCAAGGTATTATTCAATTATTGCCCGATGCCATTGCCAACCAAATAGCAGCAGGCGAAGTGGTACAACGCCCTGCCTCCGCACTTAAAGAACTCCTCGAAAATTCGGTAGATGCCGGGGCTTCGCACATTAAAGTGATTATAAAAGAGGCCGGTAAATCGTTGCTGCAAGTAATAGATAATGGATGTGGAATGAGCGAAACGGATGCCCGAATGAGCCTGGAACGACATGCTACTTCTAAAATACGGAAAGCCGAAGACTTGTTTGCGCTAACCACCATGGGCTTTCGGGGCGAAGCCATTGCCTCCATTGCAGCGGTATCGCAGATGGAAATTAAAACCCGCCTGCCCGACCAGGAATTGGGTACCGCCATAGAGGTGGCCGCTTCCGAAATAAAATCGCAGCAGCCTGTTTCGTGTGCTCAGGGTACCAGCATTACTGTGCGCAACCTTTTTTATAATGTTCCTGCCCGTAGAAACTTTCTAAAATCGAACGGAGTAGAAACCCGGCATTTGGTAGATGAGTTTCAACGGGTGGCTTTGGCACATCCTGATATCGAATTTTCGTTTTATCAAAACGACTTGGAAACCTACCAATTGCCTGCGGGTAAGTTAAGCCAACGCATTATTGGTTTGTTTGGCCAAAATTATAAAGAGCAACTGGCCAGCTGTAGCGAATCCACCGAAACCCTTACCATAAAAGGGTATATTGGTAAACCCGAGTTTGCCAAAAAAAAGCGGGGCGAGCAGTTTATTTTTGTAAATAAGCGATTTATAAAAAGCAGTTACCTGCATCATGCCATTCTAACGGCCTATCAGGGGTTGTTAAAACCCGATACACATCCGTTTTACGTTTTGTTTTTAACCTTGGATCCCGCCCGCATAGATGTAAACGTGCATCCTACCAAAACAGAAATAAAGTTTGATGACGAACGCACCGTTTATGGAATAGTATTGGCGGCTATTAGGCAGGCCCTGGGTACTCACAACTTTGGTCCGGCCATCGATTTTGAACAAAATGTAAACTTTGGCCAGCTACACCCTATGCAAGTTGATGCAGGCTCTGCCCGCGATAAGGATTATGGCAGGCTAGCTAACCTGGATAAAGACCCCAACTTAAAGCACTGGCAAACCCTTTACCCCTCCAACGAAACACAGCAGGATATAAACTTTACCCCTGAAAGCCCGGCTACCGTAACCCTGGAGAGTACACTTAATGCAGGCGAAACCATGGCCGAACCACCTGCCGGAATTAAGTTTCAGGTACACAACACCTATATTTTGGCACAAGTAAAATCGGGGTTATTACTTATTAACCAGGAGGCAGCGCACGAACGCATTTTGTTTGAAAGGTATGAACAAATATGGCATACAGGAAGTACCCAAACCCAGCAATTGTTGTTTCCGATAAATATTGAGCTAAACCCGGCCGATTTTTCGCTGGTTACCGAAATGCAGGAGGAGTTGGGTATGTTAGGCTTTGCCCTGGAAACACTGGGCCAGCAGTCAGTAGTTATTAATGGAGCCCCATTAACTGTAACAGCCGGTACCGAGCAAGAAGTATTTGAGGGCCTGATAGAGCAATTTAAAATAAATAAGAGTGCTTTAACGATATCAATTCAGGAAAACCTATGCCGATCGCTGGCCAGGCGTTCGTGCATTAAAGCAGGCCAGGCCCTGCAAAACGAAGAAATAAATGCACTTATAGATGAATTATTTGCTTGTAAAACACCCAAATTTGCGCCCGATGGCCGGGCAACGTATGCCTTGTTAGATTTAAACCAATTAAAAAACTTTTTTTAAGCCTATGTTTCAGCGATTAACCCCCATGGTAAAAAACCTGCTCATTATTACGGTGGCAGCTTATGCCATTCCGTCTATATTAGGGTGGCATAATATCAACTTGTTTTTGGGCTTATGGCACTTGGAGTCGCCCTATTTTATGCCTTACCAGCTTTTTACCTATATGTTTGCGCATGGTGGTTTTATGCATATTTTGTTTAATATGATGGGCCTTATGTTTTTGGGGCCTTTGCTTGAACAATTTTGGGGACCAAAGCGGTTTTTAACCTTTTACCTGGTTACCGGTATAGGAGCCGGGTTGTTTTACGTGGGTGTTAAGTATATACAAACCGTACCTATGAAAGCTAAAATTGAGGCTTATACGGCTAACCCTAACCCCGATGACTTTGCTGTGTTTGTATCGAAATATGCCCCGCAATATTTTGATGATGTGTACGATTTTATTGATTTTTATAATGCCCATGAAAACGACAAACAAGCACAAAAGCAAAGTATTGGCTATTTGCATGATATTTATGCAAAAGAAATAAATATACCTATGGTAGGGGCATCGGGAGCTATTTACGGAATTTTAATGGCTTTTGGTATGTTGTTTCCTAATACACAACTTATGTTGTTGTTTCCACCAATTCCCATTAAAGCCAAATACCTGGTGGTTATTTTGGGTGGAATAGCCATTTACTCCGAATTTGGGCATAAAGCAGGCGATAATGTAGCCCATTTGGCGCATTTGGGCGGTATGGTTTTTGCATTTATTATGATTAAATTGTGGAGCAGACAACGGACTAATTTTTATTGATATGCAGTACGGACGACCTTACAACAGTGGTGCTGCCGGAACCGGCATTTTAGATACCTTTAAAAATGCGTTTTCGCAACCTGATAATGGTTTAATTCAGCTTATTTATATTAACATAGCTGTTTTTGTAGTATTTAGTTTACTACATGTGTTGTTTTACTTTATGCAAGCCACAGGTGTTTATTATACCCTGGAAAGCTACTTTCTTATTCCTGCTTCCATTCACTCTTTTATACGCCAACCCTGGTCGTTAATCACCTATTTTTTTATGCATGGTGGGTTTATGCATATTTTATTTAATATGCTGTTTTTGTATTGGTTTGGGCTTATCATTAAAGAATATTTAGGAGGGAGTAAGGTGATTAGCTTATATGTATTAGGAGGTATTACCGGTGGGTTGCTCTACCTTTTTATGTATAATTTGGTGCCTCCCTTTACTCAAAATGTAGATAGTTCGGCCATGCTGGGTGCCTCAGGGGCTGTATATGCAGTAGTTGTGGGAGCTGCTGTTTTAATGCCCAACTACATAATGCATTTAATGTTTTTTGGTCCGGTTAAAATAAAATACATCGCTTTAGTATATGTGTTTATATCGTTGGTTAATACTACGGGTGCAAACGCAGGAGGCAACCTGGCACATTTAGGCGGGGCTGCCATGGGCTACTTGTACATTAAGCAATTGCAAGCCGGAAACGATTTGGGTAGGCCGGTGCACTGGTTTTTAACTTTTGTAAAAAGCCTGTTTAAACCACAGCCCAAAGTAAAGGTTTCGTATAAGCGCAGTACCAAGTTTAGTGGTACAACCAGCACTACAACTAAAACGACTAAGGCTTCGCAAGAAGAAATTGATGCTATTTTAGATAAAATTTCGCAATCGGGCTACGAAAGCCTAAGTGCTGATGAAAAGCAAAAGCTATTTAATGCGGGTAAGTAAAGCAGGTTAAGGAGCTTGGTTGGAATCAGCGCTTTG
>JALWRJ010000173.1 GCA_026994125.1 Cyclobacteriaceae bacterium
CCGGAGAGCCACTCACAATTTTTTGCACTAACAAACCCTCGGCTTGGGGCAGGTTAAAAATTTTGGCCAGTCCGCCACTTAGTGGTATAAATTCAACGCCAAACCAAAAGGGCTGCTTACCCATTAAATGCTTTTTAGCGATATTTGATGTAGCGGCAAACCCAATACCGGCAAATCCGCCACTTTCGCTTAATATAAAACTTACCAACCCAATTACTTCACCTTTCATATTAAACATGGGGCCACCTGAGTTGCCATGGTTAATGGCTGCATCGGTTTGAAAAAATTCACTGGCTATAAAATCATGTTCAAAGTCTTTTTCAATATGGCGTCCACTAATTACGCCACGCGATAACGAGTGGCTAAGTCCGTAAGGAGCTCCTATAATGAGTACTTCATCGCCAACTTCTGCATTGTCGGAGTTGCCCAAGGTGGCCACTTGCATATTTTTGGGTATCCAAACCAACTTAATGAGCGCTACATCGGCATCTTTGCTGGCGGTTACTACATTGGCCGGTACCTCTTCGCCATTGGCAAACTCCACCATTATACTTTCGGCATCAGCAATTACGTGGTTGGCTGTCATTATACGGCCATCCTCGCTAATTACTACTCCCGAACCCAGCCCCGAAGTGGTTACCATTTCTTTGGTAAGGCTCGTTTTATCGGTTACTATTTCTTTGCTTTCTACCTTAATTAAAACTACCGAGGAGTTTACTTTTTTAAATAATTTGCTCACACTTTGTGCTTGCAATTGGCTGCTTATTAGCAGGAATGTAATTAAAATAAGTTTGTTTTTCATTTTTATTGTTTTAATGGTTCAAGCCCCTGCTTGTTTATCTTTACCAACCCTTTGGCAGTTTAAAAAACTGCTTTTGTGTACTAAACCGAGTTAGTTTAAAAAGGGGTACTTTTATTACAAGTTATACACGTAGGTTTTTAGGTAAAAAATTGAATTGCGAAATTACAACTTTGAAACTATAAATCCTCGTTTAAGGTTAACCAACGGTCTTCCAAGATGTTAATTTTAGTTTCAATTTCACTAAGACGGTTACCTTGAATAGTTAATTTTTCAAAATCTGTTTCGTTTTCCAATTGTTGGGTAAGGGTGTTTTTTTCGATACTTAATTTTTCCAGGTCTTCTTCAATTTGCACCAGTTCTCTTTGTTGTCCGAAGCTAAGTTTTTTAGGAGCCGTTTTTATTTTTATATTAGTTTTGGTTGGGTTTTGGTTGGGTTTGCCCGGTGTAGGTTTTGCGCTTCTAAATTCGGTATAATTGCCCGGAAAGTTCTGGATATCCCCTTGGCCTTTAAACCAAAATATATGTTCTACAAGCCTGTCCATAAAGTAGCGGTCGTGCGAAACAATAAGCAGGCATCCTGCAAATTTTTCGAGGTAATCCTCCAGGGTATTTAAGGTTTCTAAGTCCAGGTCGTTAGTGGGTTCATCTAAAATTAAAAAATTAGGGTTGGCCATTAATACCTTTAATAATTGTAACCTTCGTTTTTCGCCCCCGCTTAAATTTTTAATATAATCGTATTGTTTTTTAGGATTAAAATGAAACATGGTAAGCAGTTGTGAGGCAGTAACTACAGTTTTATCTTTAAGGGTTATAACTTCGGCCACTTCTTTAATGGTATCAATTACGCGTTGGCCTTGGTTAAAATTTATTCCCGATTGGTGGTAATAGCCAAAAGTTACGGTTTCTCCTTTGGTAAC
>JALWRJ010000174.1 GCA_026994125.1 Cyclobacteriaceae bacterium
TGTAATTAATGCAGCCCTGGCGGCAAATGTAAAGCGCTTGGTGGCTATTGGTACAGCTACCTCGTTTGGGTATGGCAGTTTGCAACACCCGGGCAACGAACAATCGCCTTTTAAATCTGGCAAATTTAGATTAGATTACATAGATGCTAAGCTTGCGGCTCAACAAGCTGTGCTGAAAGCCGTTGCCGAACAAAACCTAAACGCTCTGGTGCTTAACCCTACCTTTATGTTGGGCCCTTACGATACCAAACCAAGCAGTGGAGCACTTTTGCTGGCTTTATACAAAGGTGATATGCCTGGCTATACGAATGGGGGTAAAAATTTTGTGCATGTAAAAGATGTAGCGGTAGCTGCCTGCAATGCACTAACCAAGGGCAGGAAAGGGCACTGCTACCTGATGGCCAATGAAAACCTGAGCTACCGTGAATTTAACCAATTAGTGGCCGATGAATTAGACTGTAAACCTCCACGCTTTAAAATACCTAACGGATTTATTTTACTGTATGGGCTAATTTCGCAGGTTTTTGCCTATCTTACAAAAGGTACACCCAAAGTAAGTTATGCTGTGGCAAGGTTAAGTTTAATTACAAACTATTTTACAGCTGCCAAAGCAATTAAAGAACTTAATATGCCTCAAACACCTATACGTACGGCCATTAGAGAGGCTTTTGATTGGTTCAAAGAAAACGGATATGTATAAAAATGAAATCTTCATCATTAAAGGATAAAGTAGTTATAATAACGGGTTCAAGCCGGGGTATCGGCAAGGCCATAGCCCTTGCTATGGCTAACAAAGGAGCCCGGGTGGTTATTAATGGCCGAAATGCCAAAAAGCTGGAGGCTGCCCGCCAGGCTTTGCTTGCACAAGGCCATAGTGTACTGGCAGTTAGTGCAGATGTGGGCAATTATGCCGATTGCCAGTTGTTAGTAGCGCAGGTTGTATCAACCTATGGCCAAATTGACGTGCTTATTAATAACGCAGGCATTTCAATGGAGGGGGCTATTGCCGATACCGAGCCTAAAGTGTTTGAGCGTGTGTTGCACACCAATATAATGGGCGTGCTACTGCCTACAAAAGCGGCATTAGCCTACCTGAAAAATTCGAAAGGAAGCATTGTCTTTACCGGAAGTATTGCCGGCTATATGGGCTTGCCAAACTACTCAGCGTATTCAGCTTCAAAAATGGCCCTTACGGCCCTGGTGCAATCGTTAAAAATTGAACTGGCCGGCACCGGGGTGCACGTGGGTATAAACTATGTGGGTTTTGCCGAAAACGAGAAAGATAAAACCTACTATGATGCACGGGGCAATTTGCAAAAAATGCCGGTACGAAAACAATTTAAGCGGATGCCCATGGAACAGGTGGCGTACTACTTTGTAAAAAGCATTGAGCATAAAACCTATAAACAAACCCTTTCAACCATCGGTAAATTTACCCGGTTTATGCAGCAGTATTTTCCGGCCTTGTTTGAATGGCTTATGATTCGAAAATGGAAGCAACAACAGAAACTTAAACATACAGATAACGTATGAACGAATTTGATAAAAAAGCAGCTACCTGGGATAAAGACCACGACCATACCCAACGTGCCACTAAACTGGCCAGCGATATGGAACAATGCCTTGATTTTAGCCGTATTAAAAAAGCGTTAGAATACGGTAGTGGTACCGGGTTGCTCAGTTTTGCATTAAACGAACAACTCCCGACAA
>JALWRJ010000175.1 GCA_026994125.1 Cyclobacteriaceae bacterium
CGGAGAGGCCTCTACAGGCATTGGGCTTTCTATTGTTAAAAAATATGTAACAGCCATGGGGGGCGAAGTTTGGTGTAAAAATAACCCGAAAAAAGGAATGTCCTTTTATGTTTCTTTTGCTACTATTTCTCAAAATTAACAAAAATATTATTGTGTATAAAAGTAGTCGCAAAGTGCTTTATAGTATCTTTAATGTTTACTTATGTAGTCGTTTAATTTATTGATATACAGTTTGTTTAACGATTATTTAACGAATTATATTTCAAAAGCATTTATATTGTTTACAAAAGTATTCAATAATTACATGGCTTCTTTTTGCTAAAAAATAAATATAGCTGATTTTCAATAAGTTATAATTTCTATTTTGTAGTGTAATTAGTTTGGCAAGCGGTTGGCATAACGGGTACACCGTATGCAAACAAAAGCAATTATATTCGATGTAGATGGTACCCTTGCACATACCGAGCGAGACGGCCACCTGCAGGCTTGTAACAAGGCCTTTGAGCAAATGAACTTGCCCATTAGTTGGAGCTGGGAGCATTTCCAGGTACTAATGAAAAAAATACAGGGCAATGCCCACCGGTTACGTTACGAATTAGATACTAAGTTTAGCCTTACCGAAAATGAAAAGCAATCGATTGTAGCTGAGTTTGAGGTATTAAAAAAAGAGGTATATATTCATGAATTTTTACCCCGGGTAGAATTACGTGATGGGGTGGTTAAATTTATTGAAGAAGCTGTGCGCAAAGGCTTAAAGTTGGCCATTGTTAGTACTTCGTATGAGTCTCAAATACACGCCTTATTAGCTGCCCAATTGCAGCCTTTTAAGGCCAATTTTAACCCGGTATATGGCAAAGAAACAGGCCCGAAAACCGGAGCACAAGGCATATTATATGCTAAATGTGTGCAGGAGTTAGGTCTTCCTCCCCAAGAATGTGTGGTTATCGAAGATTCTGAGGCCGGCCTAAAGGCAGCGCTACGGGTTGGGCTGCCTACTATAATTACCTACAACGATTACACCCGTGACGAAGATTTTACCGGAGCCCTTAAAGTAATTAAAAGCCTTCACGAAATTGATTTTAACGAATTATCAAAACTTTTAACAGTAACTAATCCATAAAAATGGACATAAAAAACATACAACACGCAGCAAATGTAGTACGAGGCCTAAGCATGGATGGCGTTCAAAAAGCCAATTCAGGCCATCCGGGCTTACCCATGGGGGCTGCCGATGTTGCTACTGTGCTATGGACACAATTTTATAAGCACAACCCTGCAAACCCAAAATGGTTTAATAGAGACCGATTTGTGCTATCCGGAGGGCATGGCAGTATGCTTTTGTATAGTTTGCTGCATTTAACCGGCTACGATGTTAGCATAAATGACCTTAAAGAGTTTCGCCAGTGGGGTAGCAAAACTCCCGGTCATCCGGAATATGGCGATACCCCCGGAGTTGAAACTACCACCGGGCCTTTAGGACAGGGAATAGCCAATGCCGTAGGGATGGCCCTGGCAGAGTCGTCTTTGGCAGCGCGTTATAACAAGCCGGGCTTTAATGTTGTAAACCATTTTACCTATGTAATGGCCGGAGATGGAGACTTACAGGAAGGTATTTCGCACGAAGCCTCTGCCTTTGCAGGCCATAATAAACTGGGTAAGCTTATTATGTTGTACGATGATAATAATGTAACCATAGATGGGCGTACAG
>JALWRJ010000176.1 GCA_026994125.1 Cyclobacteriaceae bacterium
GCATTAATTTTGCTATATAATTTACACCTCTAATTTGAAAATAATATTTGTTTTTGGCACCCGGCCCGAGGCCATCAAAATGGCACCACTTATCAAGGCCTTTCAGCAGGACGCAGCTATGCAGGTATTGGTAGCTGTTAGCGGCCAGCATAAAGAAATGCTGTACCAGGTACTAAACTTTTTCGAGATTAAACCCGATTACGACCTGGAACTCATGCAGCCCAACCAAACCATTTATGATATTACATCTAAGGCTTTATTGGGGTTAAAACCTATACTAGATAAAGAAAAACCTGATTTAATTTTTGTGCAAGGCGATACCACGACTGCTTTTGTGGGGGCTTTGGCCGGCTATTACCATCAAACCCAGGTAGCCCATTTAGAAGCCGGCTTGCGCAGTGGCAATAAATACTCGCCTTTTCCGGAAGAAGGCAATCGAATATTGGCCGGACATTTGGCCGATTGGCACTTTGCCCCTACGCACAGGGCAGTTACTAATCTAAAAAAGGAAGGAATAGTACAAAATGTATTTAATGTAGGCAACACGGTAATTGATGCTTTGTTGCTGGGCCTTGATATTTTAAAGCGTAAAGACACAACCTCTATTGAACAACTCTTCCATGGAATTGATGTAACCAAAAGAGTAATTTTAGTAACTGGCCACCGCAGGGAAAGTTTCGGAAAACCTTTTGAAAATATGGTTTCGGGCATAAAGCAGATTGCCCAAAAATATAGTGATGTTGAAATTGTGTACCCTGTACACCTAAACCCCAATGTGCGTGGCATAGTAAACCAGGAATTAAGCAACACCCCCAACATTCATTTAATTGAGCCTTTGGATTACCCGGCCTTAATTTGGTTGATGGAAAAATCGTTTTTTGTACTTACCGACTCCGGAGGTATCCAGGAAGAAGCCCCCACCTTAGGTAAACCTGTATTGGTAATGCGCGATGTAACCGAACGGCAAGAAGGCATAGAAGCCGGAACTGCAAAATTAGTAGGCACCAATAAGGAAGTTATAGTAAAAGAAGCCTTTAATTTGCTGGATAATACCATGGCTTACGAGGCCATGGCCAAAGCGGTAAACCCCTATGGCGATGGAACCACTTGCCAACAAGTAGTAGCATTAATTAAAAATAACAAAACACTATAAGACCGTCATTCCCACGAAAGTGAGAATATGTAAAAAAAGGATGAACAACAACATAAAAGTTACCATGATGGGCTTGGGCTACATAGGTCTGCCCACAGCCGCACTTATTGCCAGCAAAGGCATACAAGTGCGGGGCGTAGATGTACAGCCATCCGTTGTTGACACCATCAATAATGGCAAAATACATATTGTAGAACCCGATTTAGACGGCATTGTAAAACATGATGTGGAAAGAGGTTACCTAAAAGCCTCCACCACAGTTGAACAGGCAGATGTGTTTTTAATTGCCGTACCTACCCCATTTAAGGGTAATAATTTTGAGCCTGATTTAAAATATGTTGAATCAGCTACTCGCATGATTATCCCTCATTTAGAAGAAGGAAATCTATTCATCATAGAATCTACCTCACCGGTAGGCACCACCGAAAAAATGGCAGAGCTCATATTTACAGAACGGCCGGAGCTAAAAGGAAACATTTACTTGGCCTACTGCCCTGAGCGGGTATTACCGGGCAACGTAATTTATGAACTCAAAAACAACGACCGTGCCATAGGTGGTATTGATGATGCTTCTACTCAAAAGGCTTGTGATTTCTATCGGCTATTTGTTACGGGTGAACTCCACCCAACCAATGCACGCACCGCAGAAATGACCAAATTGGTGGAGAACGCTTCGCGCGATGTACAAATTGCCTTTGCCAATGAACTTTCCATGATATGCGATGAAGCCGGTATTGACGTATGGGAACTGATAAACCTGGCCAACAAACACCCACGGGTAAATATATTGCAGCCAGGCACCGGGGTGGGAGGCCATTGCATAGCGGTGGCCCCCTGGTTTATTGTATCGGAGTTTAAAGAAAAGGCTAAGATGATACGCACCGCTCGCGAAATCAATAATTACAAAACCGAATGGGTAATTGAAAAAATTAAAAACAAAGCACTTGAATTTGAACTTAACGAAGGCCGAAAACCGGTAATTGCCTGTTTTGGGTTAGCCTTTAAACCAAATATTGATGACTTAAGAGAAAGCCCGGCCTTGTATGTGGTAGAAGCATTAGTAAAGCAGGGCTTTAACATACTAGCCGTAGAGCCTCATGCAAGCAATGCAAACACCCGTGCCAGGCAAGTAACCATAGAGGAAGCATTGGAACAAATGGATTTGGGTTTTAAATTGGTGGGGCATAGGCAGTTTAACTCGCTGCCAGATTTCATACTTAACTTTGTATAGCCAAAGGGCAAATTCGTATCTTTTGTAATTTTTCAATTGCTTATTGGATTGAAAGAATTGATATTTGCAACTTAACATTTTCAAGTGTAACGCAATCGAATGAAAAAAGCACTTATAACAGGTATTACCGGACAAGATGGCGCCTACCTAACTGAATTCTTATTACATAAAGGATATGAAGTACATGGCATTAAGCGCAGGGCTTCGTTATTTAATACCGATAGAATTGACCACCTGTATAAAGACCCACATGAACCCAATGTGGATTTAATTTTGCACCATGGCGACATGACCGATTCGATGAACCTAACCCGGATAATCCAGGAGGTGCAACCTGACGAAATATATAACTTAGCCGCTATGTCGCATGTGGCCGTTTCTTTTGAAACACCCGAATATGTAGCCAACGCAGATGGCACCGGCACCTTGCGAATTTTGGAGGCTGTTAAACTGCTTGGGTTGGAAAAAAAGACAAGAATTTATCAAGCCAGTACATCGGAACTTTATGGAAAGGTGCAAGCAATACCTCAAAACGAAACCACTCCTTTTTATCCACGTTCGCCTTATGCGGTAGCCAAATTATACGCCTACTGGATTACCGTAAACTATCGTGAAGCTTATGGTATGTTTGCCTGTAATGGCATTTTGTTTAATCACGAATCGCCCATTAGAGGTGAAACTTTTGTAACCCGAAAGATAACCCGGGCGGCTTCGAAAATAGCCTTAGGTTTACAAGATAAATTTTATTTGGGTAACCTGGATGCCCAACGAGATTGGGGACACGCCAAAGATTATGTACGCATGATGTGGATGATACTACAGGCAGATAAACCGGAAGACTGGGTAATTGCTACAGGAGAAACCACCACCGTGCGCGATTTTGTGAGGTTGGCTTTTGAACATGTGGGCATTGAACTAGAGTTTAAGGGCAAAGGAGTTGACGAAAAAGCTTATGTAGCCAATTGTACCAACCCAAAATACCAACTGGAAAAAGGCAAAGAGGTGTTGGCTATTGACCCCCGCTATTTTAGACCTACCGAAGTAGATTTACTTATTGGAGACCCATCAAAGGCAGAAAAAAAATTAGGGTGGAAACGGGAGCACACCTTAACCGACCTGGTAAATGATATGATGGCCTCCGACTTAAAGTTGATGACAAAAGACCAGTATCTTAGTGAAGGTGGGTATAGAATTAATAATTATTTTGAATAGTAATTTTTATGCATAAGAATGCCAAAATATACATTGCCGGCCACCGAGGGATGGTGGGTTCATCTATTGTAAGAAAGCTAACCAACCAAGGATTTACCAACCTGGTAGTTAGAACCTCTGCTGAGTTAGATTTGCGAAACCAACAACAGGTGAAAACGTTTTTTGAAACTGAAAAACCAGAATACGTTTTTTTAGCAGCCGCCAAGGTAGGAGGCATTGTAGCTAATAATACATACCGAGCAGAGTTTCTGTATGATAACCTAATGATTCAATCTAATGTAATACACAATAGTTACTTGTATGGAGTTAAAAAGTTATTGTTTTTAGGGTCATCATGCATATACCCTAAAATGGCTCCACAGCCGTTAAAAGAGGAATATTTGCTAACGGGTGAGTTGGAACCCACCAACGAACCCTATGCCATTGCTAAAATAGCCGGTATAAAAATGTGCGATGCCTACCGCAACCAGTATGGCTGTAATTTTATTTCGGCCATGCCCACCAACCTGTATGGCCCCAACGATAATTATAACCTCGAAACATCGCATGTACTACCCGCACTAATTCGAAAAATGCAACTGGGCAAAGCTTTACAAGAAAACGATTGGGATACTATCAAGAAAGATTTAACCAGCCACCCTATTGAGGGCATAAGCGGAACTGCAACCAATGAGGAAATACGAGCAGTATTGGGAAAATATGGCATTAAAAAATCGGATACTGAAACATCTATTACCCTATGGGGAGATGGCTCACCCATGCGCGAATTTTTGCATGTTGATGACCTGGCTGATGCCTGTTATTTTTTAATGCAGCATGTTAATGAGCCGGGATTTGTAAATGTGGGCACGGGTAAAGATTTAACCATTAAATCCTTAGCAGAGCTTATTCAAACCCAGGTAGGCTATACCGGAAAAGTAAATTGGGACACCACTAAACCCAACGGAACACCCAGGAAACTGATGGATGTGAGTAAGATTAATGATATGGGATGGAAATATAGAATAGCTATTAATAATGGAATCGAACAGATATTAAAATACACGTTATGAGGAAAAGTTTAATTTATTTGTGTTTAATATTTACCTTGTTAATTTCATGCTCGAATGATAATGAGGAGCCAGAAAATAACTTAAAAACCGAGAATATAGTTGTTATTATAATGGATGGACCCAGATATAGCGAAACATGGGATAATCAACAATTTAAGATGCAGTCTCATTTATTTAATGATATTGCCCCTCAAGGTGTTTTTTTTGAGGAGTTTTATAATAATGGAGAAACCTATACAGTGCCTGGGCATACTGCCATTGCAACTGGTAATTACCAAAAAATAACCAATAACGGGAGTGAGTTACCAATCAATCCCTCTTTCATGCAATACTGGTTAGAGGCAACAGGTTTAGATAGTACAAAAGCTTGGGTTATTACGAGTAAAGATAAACTTGAAGTGATATCTGATTGCCTTAACCCCAAATATAGAGGCAAGTTTAGGCCGGCTACAAATTGTGGTATTGGAGGAGGAGGAATTGGCAGTGGTTACAGGCATGATAGTTTAACATTTCAAGCTATTGAAGACGTAGTAAGCAATTATACACCAAATTTGGTTTTTATTAACTTGCGTGAACCAGACTACACTGCCCATAAAGGTGACTGGCAAGGTTATTTAGATGGAATATATATGTCTGATAATTATATTTACAAAATTTGGAATATGTTTGAATCTAAAACCAAGTATCAAAATAAAACAAGTTATTTTATAACCAATGACCATGGAAGACACCTAGACTCAATTGCCAATGGTTTTATAGCGCATGGGGATGGATGTTTAGGGTGCAGACACATAAGTTTACTTGCTTTAGGGCCGGATTTTAAAAAAAATGTTTTTGTTAATAATAAAAGGGAAATGATAGACATTACTACAACTATTGGATACTTATTAGGAATAAATATACCTACATCTCAAGGCAAATTAATCGAAGAACTTTTTTAACAAATGAAGGTAACGAATAATTCTGATAACTTAGTTTTTAAGATAATTGCCTCAATAACCTTATTAATATTGCTGCTTTTTTTTTCATTCACGCTGAGTACCAAAAATGAAAACTTATCTGAAAACAAATACTTACAAAGCATTCCACAAAAGTATAAATTTATATTCGCCCAAAACAAGTATAACGATTCTTTGAACAATGTATATTTAGTTAACAATAAATACAATAAAACACTTGCTATTTTCCCCAAAATATCGGACCCAAATATAAAAAAGAGCAATATAAATATTAAATTATACTACCAGCTTAAAAGAGGTAATAATTATTTAGCGGAAGCAAAGACCATAAATTTAACCAACAAGGAACACAGTTTTTACAACTTTCGAGGTAAAAAAATAGCTCTAATAGAACATCCTATTCCTTTAGTTTATTTAGATAGCGTTTATGTTAAGGTGGATAGTTGGGATACCTTATTTTCCCCCCAAAAAAACAAAATTCGAATTCTTGATAGGGAGTTACCTGCCTACAAATCTGGCAAAAAACTTACACCATCAGTTTACAAATTATTGTTTTCAAAATTGTTAAAAAAAAATAATATTGCATTTTCTCCTTCCAAAATATTAAAAGATAATCATTCCATTTATGAAGTAATTCCAGTTCAAACAAAGGAGTCATTAAAGAAAAACTCCTTAACATTACTTAAAATAGATAACCTTGATGGGTTTTGGGCTGCAATTAACAAAAAAAAGAAAAATGCGATATATTACTCTTCCATTTCAGGTTCAGGAATCGGGGGAAAAAAAGTGAAGAAACTACTTGAAACCCATATTTCCAATAATACATTTAATGCATCAAACCTGTTTGACTATCAAAAACTAGCTAACTACTATGCAATACTAAGTTTATTTGGTGTACAGCAAAATACATTGTATTTTATATTAAATAGTAAAACAAACTTATTAGAACCCTATTTTATGAATTTTGAAAATGGCGTTCGAGTAATGCTTACAACCTATATAAAGCATTTGTATAATAGCCTTAATAAAGTTGCTAAACCTGAGTACGTTGATAAACTTTTAGAAGATAATGCTGAAGAACTAGAGTTTCTGAACCCTATTTTGAGAAAAGAGTTTATTGAGCAAGTATTTCACCCTCATAATCTATACTATAATCAAAAGATAATATCCAATGAAATAGAACGTATAGAGAAAGGAATGTAGTGAAAAATCAAACATTAAAGATGAATACAAGACATAATATTGTTGCCCTACTGCCCATGAAAGGAAACTCAGAAAGAGTTCCGGATAAAAACTTAAAAATTTTTAACGGCTTACCACTTTATCATTGGGTACTCATTCAATTGTTAAAATCATCTTACATAGATTTAGTAATTATTAATACAGATAGCCAGAAAATCAAGAACGATGTAAGGA
>JALWRJ010000177.1 GCA_026994125.1 Cyclobacteriaceae bacterium
AATCTGCCCCTTGTGCCCAGGCAGCTTCGTTGTAAGGTTTTATGGCAGGAGCAGGCTCGGTTAGCGCCAACTTAAACCTGGCAAAAGCCTGGCTATGGCTATCGGCTATGTGGTGAACCAATTGGCGCACGTTCCAACCTTGGGGCCGGTAAGTGGCCGCTAATGCCTGATTGCTTAGCTTGGTAACCAAAGGAGCCAGCTTGCTATAAAAATGCTGAATGGTACCGATGCATTCTTCGCGCATGGCCAACGTAATTTGATCAGGTTTTTTAAACTTACCCACCGGAAATTGCACATGCTCCATATTTTTGTTTACCTAAATCCAACTACCTTACGCACCCGGTTAAGCACCCCAAGGCCAATATCGCGTGCTTTGGCCTCCCCGGTTTGCAATGCCTTTTCGAGCGCCTGTGGGTTTGCGATTAATTCATTATACCGTTTGCGCTGGTCTGCATATTTATTAACCACCAATTCAAACAGGGCTTGCTTAGCATCGCCATAGCCATAGTTTCCTCCGGTATAGTTTGCTCGCATGGCCTTAGCCTCTTGCTCGGTGGCCAACAAGTTGTATAAACTAAATACATGGCAGGTATCCGGATTTTTGGGCTCCTCCAGGGGGGTACTATCGGTTTGAATACGCATAATATTTTTACGTAGTTTTTTATCCGGTTGAAAAATATCGATGGTATTTCCATAGCTTTTGCTCATTTTTTGTCCATCGGTACCGGGTATCGTCATTACGTTTCGGTCAATTTTTGCCTCCGGAATCACAAATACCTCTTCACCATAATGGTGGTTAAAACTTTTGGCAATATCTCGGGTCATTTCCAGGTGTTGTTGCTGGTCTTTACCCACCGGAACAAATTCGGCATCGTATAGTAAGATATCGCTTGCCATTAACACAGGATAAGTAAAAAGTCCTGCATTTACATCGGCCAGTTTGCCTGCTTTATCCTTATACGAATGTGCGTTTTGCAACATAGGTATCGGTGTAAAGCAGTTTAAGTACCAGGTAAGTTCGGTTACTTCGGGTATGCGCGACTGCCTGTAAAAAATATTCTTTTCAATATCGAACCCAAAAGCCAGCCATGCCGCAGCTACTGCCCGGGTATGGGCTTGTATTAAATCAGCCTCCTTAATGCTGGTTAACGAATGTAAATCGGCAATAAAAAAAAGCGATTGGTTGTCCTTATTTTTGGATAACTCAATAGCCGGAATAATAGCCCCCAGCAAATTACCCAAGTGGGGCTGTCCGGAGGATTGAATGCCTGTTAAAATTCTGGCCATAGCTAAGGGTTTGTTGTTTTCGTAATTTTGAAGAACAAATATGAGAAATCTAACGGCAACCTGGTAGGGTAAAAAGCCTTTTTTGTATATTTGATGCCATTTTATAAACTTTTAGACTAATGAAACGAACATGTATTTTTTTAATCATAAAATACACACAAGTGGATGATTAAAAAAAATCATGTGAGAGCGAAGCGGTTCCATGGGTGCAAATCCCGATAATTATCGGGATGAAATTGCTTTGTTGTCAAATAATTACAAAATTTTAAACACATGAAAAACCTATTTTTAGGATGGCTGTTTTTAGCGATGCCGGCACTTGGCCAACAACCGGCTACGCTTATATTTGAAGAACTTAGCCACGATTTTGGCACCATTAAAGAGTTGGACGGGCCTGCTGAATTTGAT
>JALWRJ010000178.1 GCA_026994125.1 Cyclobacteriaceae bacterium
CCAAAGGTGAAAGCGTAATCTACTCCAACACTAAATTTTTTAATATAATAATTACTCGATGCATTTAAAGCATTTGTAAAGGGGTAAACCGTAGAGTCTGATGCGCTGCCGGCATAAAAATAATGGGTGTACGAAGCCCAATAACTCCACGAAGGCTCAAAGTTGCCCATATAGCCTATATCGGTAATGGTGGTGCTGTAATTAGGTATTTGGTCACTGTTCCAATAGCCCGAAACATCGGCATATACGCCCGATTTATGGTAATACGAAACCCCTGCATTAAACCCATATTGGTTTATACCAATAGTGCGCCCGGCATTGGTTACTTGGCCTGAGTAACCTGCACGCAAAGTAAACATCGATTTTAAATAGTTTTCGCTACCCAGGCTTTCGAGCAAACTAAAAAAGGAAGCAGAGTCTGAGGTTAGTTCGTCAAGCAGTAGCGAATCAAAGTACAGGTAGTCGGTTAAAAGCGAATCGTAGTTTACCGCATTGCTGTCTTGGGTTTGTGCCTGGGTAGTTAAGGGTAGTAAACACCAAAAGGCTCCAAGAGCCCAGTGGTAGCAATTTGCATATATTTTTTTTGTTGAGTTCATCAATGGTTGTTGGGTAGGCGGCTACCGCACTAATTATTGCCCTGCTGCCTGCGCTGCTCACGCTGGTTCATCATTTGGCGCTGTTGCATTTGCATGCGTTTTCGTTCTTCGAGCCTGCGCAGTACCATTTTTCTAAAGTCATCTTCGGCTCTTCGTAAGGCTACCATTTGCCGGGCACTTATTACTGTATTCATTTTGGCTGCATACTTGTTTTCCAGGTTTAACTTTTCTTGTTTAAATTTTTGATGAGCTTTTATTAATTGTTGACTTTGCTCTTCGGTTAGGTGTTGCATGTCTAACCCTTCTCTGGCTTTAAGTGCTTCTTGTTGCAGCGCCCTGCGTTCTTGGGCATATTGGTTATACAATGGCCAAAATTTTTCAGCTTGCTCGGGGGTTAAATTTAGTCGTTCGGTTATCATGGCGATACGCGCAGCTTCCAGTTTCGACCTGGCATTTTCTTTACCTTGTGGTATGTTTTGTGCCTGGCTTTGAAAGCCGGCAATAAGCGCCACTAGCATTGTTAAAATTACTTTTTTCATTGTATTAATGTTTTAAATATCAGTTATGTCTTCAATCAAAATATCATCCATAATCAGGTCAAGTTCCTGATCCGATAAATCGTTTACATCGTAGGTAAAGTCCTCTAAATTGTCGTCTTCAAACGAAACCACTTCTAAAATTTCATCCGTGGTAAGGTCGGTTTCTTCAATATACGCAACCAGTTCGCTGGTACTTACTTCGTCCAGCATTTTGGCTATTTTTGTATCATTATTAGGCATTGTTTGGTTTAGCTTAAAACCATAGTAGCCGGCTATAAGTACAAGTAGTACCAGTGGCAGTGCCCATTTCAGTGCCATACCGGGTTGTTGTATAAAGGCAGGTTTGGTGCTTTCGATGGCCTTTGCCTGAATAATGCCTGGCAGGGTATCAAAATAGCCTTCGGGTACATTAAACACCTTTTTAGGTGGAATGTCCTCCAGCTTTTTTGGGCTAGTATGGTGTTTGTTTGGTCTCATTGTTGGTATGACTCAGTTGGGTGCAAATGGTTTAATTTCCGGTTAAAATTTCTTCAATTTTTTTAACTGCATGGTGGTAGCTTGCTTTTAAAGCGCCAATACTTGTTTTCGTAATTTCAGCAATTTCTTCGTATTTCATATCATCAAAGTATTTCATATTAAAAACCAGGCGTTGCTTGTCGGGCAGGGTAAGTAGTGCTTTTTGTAATTTAAGTTGTACTTCATCGCCCGAAATATAATATCCTTCATCAATATAATGGCATAATTCTTTTTCTACATCTACAATAGGCAGGAAGAACCGCTTTTTCTTTTTGGCCAAAAAAGTAAGGCACTCATTGGTGGCTATGCGGTATATCCAGGTATAAAGTTGCGAATCGCCTCTGAAATTTTTCCAGTACTTCCATACTTTTACAAATATTTCCTGTACCAGGTCATCGGCATCATCGTGGTTTATAACCATTTTACGTACGTGCCAGTAAATGCGTTCCTGGTATTTGCGTACCAGTAAATTGAAGCCATAATTGCGGGTGTCTTCGTTCGATAACTTTTCTATGAGCTCTGCGTCTTCCAAAAAAGAAATTTATTTGTTGAGTAATGGTTAGAGCCACAAGCACCCCAAAGGTTTAACCGGATAGCAGATTTTTTTATAATTTTCGAATTCTATCCAAAATACCTTCAAAATCGCCTCTTTTGCGCACTACTAAAATTGGGAACTGCTTTTCGTTACGAATAAGTTTTTCTGCAATGCTGCCTAATAGCAGAGCTGCTTTGGTTTTACCCCTGGAGCCTACAATAATGCCATCTACCTGCTCTTTTTTCGCCAGGTCGCGTATGTCGGTGGTTTTATCTTCGTTTATATCCTCAGAAAAAACGGTTTTTATATTAACCCCTTTGGTATCTACCGTGCCTATAAACTCTTCAAAGTTGGCTTGGGCATTTTTCTTCATTATTTCGGCAAATTCTTCACGTGTTTTGCCTGAGTAATGGTAGCCCGAGGGTACGGTAAATACATTTTGGCAAATAATTTCTACTGGGTCTTTAATGCGTAAACCAATCATAATAGCTCGTTCCAGGGCTTGTTTTGAGTATTCAGAATAATCGATGGGTACTAAAAATTTTTTAATTTGGTTGGTACGTTTTAAATGAGAACTACTGCCTATGGGTACGGTAAGCACATGGCAGGGCGACCTGCGAGCCAGTTTGGTGGTAAATGTGCCACCTCCGTGCGAAGGCTCTTTGCTGCCTACCATTACCAGGTCAATGTTTTCTTGTTTAATTATCCGTAATAATGGTTTTATACTTTTGGCTTCGTTGCTAATGGTAAATTTAGTGTTTACCTGGCGTTTGGGTTTAAAATGTGTTTCAATTACTTTTTCAATTTCTTTTTTCCGTTGTGCCAGGGTGTTTTTTTCCAAGTCAGGAAACTCCTTTTGCATGGCAGGCGAGAGAATAAACTCCACATCATGGATAAAATGTACATCTGTAACTTCCGAGATATCGGCAAAAAATTGTGCATAGTCCACCAATTCGCTATCCAGTTGGCTATGATCCAGGGAAATTAAAACTTTTTTAATAGGTTGCATATTGTAAGTTGTGTTTTTCAGCGTTTAAGTTAGTAAATCACCAGGTTTCTACCAAGTCGGTAAGCATTTCAAATTGTTCTTTCGAATGTGTAGGGAAATTAGCAATACGTAGTTGCTGCCCTTTCATTTTGCCATAACCCGAACCAATTATCATTTTTTTGGAAGCTAAAAAGGATTGCAAATCTTTTGTATAGCCTTGTGTATCAAGCACAATAACCGTATCGGAACGTAGCGATTTATCGGTTACAAAGGGGGTAAGTTTGGCATGCGATTCAATCATTTTATAAAAAATAGCTGATTTGTACTTAATTTCACTACGTATCATTTGAATGCCCCGGTGTAGCATATCGGCCGTTACCTGTGCCAGCAGGTAAATGCCCAACACATTGGGGGTTGATACGGTTTGCAAATTCATGGCTTGCCGCGCCAGGGCAGTAAGGTTATGGTACGAAATAAGCCCTTTTTGCTTACTTAGGTTTTTTTCGGCACGTGCCAGACAGCGGTCGTTTACCAACCAAATACCTAAACCGGCTGGTAGGCCAAAACATTTTTGCACCGAAACATACAATGCGTCTATTTTAGTGTAATCTATGTTAAGGTAAGGGAGCGATGAAACCGCATCTACTGATATTATAGCGTCCGGGTTTTGTTCTCTTACCTTATAAATGGTGTCTAATGGCATGGCCACCCCGGTGCTGGTTTCATTGTGGGTAAGTGCTATGTGGTCGGCTTGTTTTACTAAATTTTGCGGTATTTGCGGGAGTTGCCCCCAATCCGATTCCACCAGCAAGGTGTTTTTGCCTGCATTTTTGGCTACTTTATAAAATTTTTCTGAAAACGCTCCATTTACCACGTGCAACGAGGTATCCGTAATAAGGCTTTCAGTGGCCAAATCCCACACCACGGTGGCCGAGTTTGTAAAAAGCACGGTATAGTTAGGTGGCAGGTTTAACAGCTCTCGTAAATGGCTATCGGCCAGCCGGTAAATGTCTTTAAACTGCTCGCTTCTATGGCTAATCGATGCAATACCACTCCGAAGTGCTTTTTTAATATGTTGCTCAACCGTGTAATACAGGCTCGATGGACCGGGGGTAAAATAGATATTATGCATCCTGAATTTCTTTTTACAAAAATAAATTATGGCGTAGTGTTATTATTATATTCTTAACTAATTATTTTTGAATAGCCACACAGGTGTTGCAGGTTCGGTTAACCAACATTATGAATGAAACCGGGCGATGTTACCGGCAAAATAAGGCCTCAACCTATGGGTTTAGCAACTAGCTAACAGTGGACTATTGACCCGGCCAACTAGCTCAAATCCTGAATTCCAGGGTTAACACTTCCCTTCATCTGTGTGGTTTTTTATAGCCATTCTTTTATAAACTCGAAGGCTCTTCGTTCGCTCCAATAGCTGCCATCTTTTGCAGCAGGCCTAAAGCCAACATGCCCACCGTGGGCGGGTGTTTCGAGCCATACATAAGGATGGTTTTTAAGTTGTTCGACCGGATAACATTCGGCTGGTAAAAAAGGGTCGTTTAAAGCATTTACGAGCAAAGTGGGTGTGGTTATACTATCCAACACATATAGTGCACTAGCCTGTTGGTAATATTCGTTGGCATCTTTAAATCCATGTAGGGGAGCTGTATATTCGTTATCGAAACTACGCAGGTCAGTAATCTGCTTAACCCCATTAATAGGAAACTGGTCGCCCATTAGTGCATTTTTGCGTTTTAGTTTTTTCTTTAGCCGAACCAAAAAACGGTGGGTATAAAGTTTATTTTTAGGTTTCGAAATTTCGTTGCATCCGGCATTCAAATCTACCGGGGTCGAAAAAGCCACACCGCATTTTATGCTTTTATCGTTTGTTTCAGCCAGGTATTTTAAGGTTAGGTTGCCTCCCAGGCTAAAGCCTACCAATGCAATGTGTTTGTAAGCATTGGTTTGTGCATGCGCCACAATGGTTTGCAAATCGTAAGTGGCAGCACTGTGGTAAAATATCTTTTTCTTGTTCATCTCATTGCCGCATCCACGGTAGTTCCAGGCCAGCACATCGAGGCCTTGCTGTTGCAGGTAGCGTGCCATACCTAGTATGTATTGGCTTTTCGTACTGCCTTCCAGTCCGTGCGATAAAATAACCAAGCTGTTAGCTCCGCTGGTGTACCAGTCTATCTCTAAAAAATCTCCATCGGGTGTGTTAATTTGCTCTGTGCTGCTTGGAGAAATCCTAACTTTTCTAAACAGGTTGGGCAGGCCTGTTTCAATATGTTGGCCGGTCCAAAATAAAGGTTTTTTATACGATGAGTTTTTAACGAGCATGCCGGTGGTAAAAAAGTAACAACCAAAGTAAAACAATTTCGTTGGTAGCTAAAAATAAATGCTGATTTTTGCCATCGTTATCCTAAACCAATGCAACTGAAGAACCTGTTACGTAGTTTATATTGTTGTGTCATTATTTCTGTGGCTGGCACAAGTGCCTATGGCCAAACAGCTACCTTAAATGGCTATGTGCGCGAGGAGGCTACCGGAGAGGAACTTATTGGGGTAACCGTGTATTTTCCTGATCTTAAAAAGGGGGTTGTAACCAATGCCTATGGATTTTATGCTATTGTAGTGCCTTTAGGCAACCATAAAGTGCAATACAGTTATGTTGGGTACACTACTCAACTAAAAAGCCTTTCTATTAATAAAGATACAACGCTTAGCATAGCACTTGCACCGGCAGTTGAAACCATGCAAGAAGTAGTAATTAAGGCCGAAGCACCCAATGCCAATGTTACCGACTTGGCAATTAGCACCGAAAAAGTAGATTTGCAGGCACTAAAAAAAATGCCCTCGGTTTTTGGAGAACCCGATTTGGTTAAGATGATACAAATGATGCCGGGCGTAATTACCGCAGGCGAAGGCACCTCTTCGTACTTTGTGCGGGGCGGTAGTGCCGACCAAAACCTGATTTTAATCGATGAAGCTCCCATTTACGACCCCTCGCATTTATTTGGATATATTTCGGTGTTTAATGCCGATGTAATTAAAGATACTAAGCTTTATAAAGGCGGGATTCCTGCTCAATTTGGAGGGCGATTATCGTCCATTTTAAATGTGAGAACTAAAGATGGAAATAATAAAAAATTTGGAGGGGCTGCATCTATTGGAACCCTAGCCAGTAAACTTACCCTGGAAGGCCCTATTGTTAAAGATAAGGCTTCGTTTTTGGTTTCAGCACGCAGGTCGTATGCCGATGTGTTTTTAAAAATGGCTAATAACGATAACAGTGTTTATTTTTACGATATTAATGCCAAGCTAAACTGGAAAAAAAGTAATAAAGATAGATTCTTTTTGGCCGGTTATATTGGGCGTGATGCCTTTAATTTTGATGGTATTTTTGGTTTTGATTGGGGCAATACTACGGGTACCTTTCGGTGGAATCACCTCTTTACTCAAAAACTGTTTTCCAATACTACCTTTATTGCCTCCAGGTTTGATTATGGCTTGGAACTAACCGACCCGGCTCTGGGGTTTAGGTGGACTTCGGTAATTGACGAGCTTTCGTTTAAGCAGCATTTTAACTGGTTTGTTTCGCCTAAGAACGAAGTGGAATTTGGTTACAATTTTATATATCGAAAATTTGAACCGGCCAATTTTAGCCCCACTAACGAAAGCTCCATTTTTGTGCCCACCAAATTACAAAATTTGTATGCCTTTGACCACGCAATTTATGCAAACAATAAGCAAACCATTTCCGATAGGTTATTAATAAATTACGGGCTAAGGGTTTCAATTTTTGAGAACATTGGGCCGGGCGAGGTACTGA
>JALWRJ010000179.1 GCA_026994125.1 Cyclobacteriaceae bacterium
ATAGTATTTAAGGTTAATAGATTTGTATTTTTATTAATAGTTATTGGGCTGGTTAATAATATAAAAAGGCTATTTTATGCAATGGATAGGGAGTGGGTTTCGTTATATCTGCATTACAATGTTTTTTGCTACGTAAACTTTGCAGTTAAAAAATGTCTAATTATTCTATATCCACTGCAAAAAATGTATTTTCAACATAAAAATTATGGCACTAAAAAAAAGCATAGCCGTTAGCGAATCAGGATTTATTTTTAATCCTGCCACCGGTGATTCCTACACAGTAAACCAAGTAGCTGCTCATATCCTCGAATACCTAAAAGAGGGCTTATCTATGGAGGAAGTAAAGCAAAAAATGCTTTCGCTGTACAAGGTAGATGCAGCCGATTTAGAAAAAGATTTGAGCGATTTTTATACTTATTTGCAACAACTCGATTTAACTACTAATGGCAAAGCATAAATTAACCATTGCAGTTTCAGGGCTAAATGCTATTGATAGCCCCGGGCCTGGAATTGGCGTAATTCGTTCCATTCGTAATTGCCCCGAATTTGATGTTCGAATTATTGGGTTGTCGTACGAAGCCTTGGAACCAGGTGTGTATATGCACGATTTGGTAGATAAATCGTATCAAATTCCATACCCTAGTGCCGGCAGTAAAGAGGTGTTTAACAGGTTGGCCTACATACATAAACATGAACGGTTAGATGTGGTTATACCAACTTTTGATGCTGAACTGGCCAACTTTATTAAGTTGCAACCTCAGCTAAAAAATATGGGTGTTTCCTGTTTTTTGCCCGAAGTTGAACAGCTTGAGAGCCTGGATAAAATGCACTTGGCTGAGTTTGGTAGAGCATTTGGGTTTGATGTGCCTGAAACCAAGTTTATAGACAGCCTTAGTCAAATAGAATCGCTTAACGATGATTTTGATTATCCGGTTATGGTTAAAGGAAAATATTACGAGGCCTTTAGGGCGCGTACACCGGCCGAAGTAGAAAAGTATTTTCATCTCCTAAATGCCAAATGGGGCTTGCCAGTTGTTATTCAGGAAGTAGTAGAAGGAACAGAACTCGTAATAGCAGGTTTGGCCGATGGTAATGGACAGCTTATGGGAGCTGTACCGCTCAGAAAACTGTATATTACTGATAAAGGAAAAGGTTGGAGTGGGGTGGTTCTGGAGGATGATGCGCTTATATCACTTTCAGCAAAATTTGCCAAGGCTTCACATTGGCGTGGAGGTTTCGAAATTGAACTAATGCGTACTAGCCAAGGTAAGTTTTACATTATGGAGGTAAACCCTCGATTTCCGGCCTGGATATACACCACCGCTGCTGCTGGTCAAAACTTGCCTGCATTACTGGTAAAAATGGCTCTAAACTTCCCGGTAGAGCCCTATACAAGCTACCAACCAGGTAAAATGTTTGTCCGGTACTCCTGGGATCTAATTACCGATATAGCCGAGTTTCAACAAATTACTACTACAGGAGAACTTTAATAACTAACTACCATGGAAAAATTAAAATACGAACGTCCTGTTATTCAGAAACTAAATTCAGGTTTATCGAATAAGTTTGGGTCAGCTACAGAAATAGAACCTTTTACGCATATAGACGGTGTGCCGGTTAAAAAATTAATTGAAACGTATGGTTCCCCGCTATTTGTGTTCTCTGAAAGGCAGATTCGAGCAAAATACGAAGAGGTAAAAACCATGTTTACCACTCGCTATCCTAAAGTGCAGTTTGGGTGGTCGTACAAAACCAATTACCTAAATGCTATTTGCAATGTGTATCACCAAATGGGTTCTTGGGCCGAGGTGGTTTCGGGCTTTGAGTTTGAAAAAGCCCTAAAAAACGGGGTGCCTGGCAATAAAATTATTTTTAACGGACCCGATAAAACCGAAGCCGATCTTAGCTTGGCCATCGAACATAACTCGCTTATACATATCGATCATTTTGATGAACTTTATACCATACAAAAACTTACCCAAACCCTAGATAAAAAGCCAAAAGTGGCCATTCGGGTAAACATGGATACAGGAGTGTACCCTATTTGGGACAGGTTTGGGTTTAATTATGAAAATGGCCAAGCTTGGGACGCTGTTAATAAAATTATGTCATCAGGGCAGATGGATATGGTTGGCTTGCATTGCCACATTGGTACCTTTATGCTAACACCCAGCGCCTATGGAGTTGCTGCTGCTAAATTAGCTAACTTATTTATGCGTATAAAGCAAAAATTTGGTCAGGTATTACATTACATCGATGTAGGTGGCGGGCTGCCATCGCCCAATAACTTAAAAGGAACCTACCTGCCCGGTGCCGATATGGTGCCTCCTATCGAAGATTTTGCCGAAACGATTGCTACAGCCTTGCTTAATAGCGATATACCACCTAATGAACTACCCCTTTTGATTTTAGAAAGCGGACGATTGTTAATTGACGAAGCCGGTTATTTGCTGGGTACAGTTATTGCTACTAAACGTCTATCAAGCGGTCGTAGATCAACCGTGCTCGACTTTGGACTTAACACCTTGTTTACCTCTATGTGGTACAACCATAAAATTTCTCCAGCACAAGAAGTTTCTAACTTTAAGGAGGATATGGTGCTTTATGGGCCGCTTTGCATGAATATAGACGTAGTACGTGAAAGTATTATTTTACCTCCGCTAAGCAAAGGCGATTTAGTGGTGGCACATACGGTTGGAGCTTATAATGTTACGCAATGGATGCAGTTTATAGCCATGCGGCCTAATGTTGTACTAATTGATATGAGAGGAAACCCACACCTGATACGCAGAGCCGAAACTACTGAAACATTAAACCAAATGGAAGAATTGCCCGAACACCTAAGCCAGTTTACCCTTTAATGGATGAAATCTGCTAAGCAACACATATGCTTTGCCATTGATAGCTTATTGCACAGCTATACTCAAATATTTTTTTCAAAAAATAAACTATTGGGCGTGCTGCTACTGGCAACTACCTTTTTTGATGTGGGCATGGGATTAACCGGAGTAACTGCTGTTGTTATCTCTAACGGGTTAGCTTTTTTACTTGGTTTCGAAAAACAATTTATTAAAGAAGGAAGTTATGGTTTTAATGGCTTACTGGTAGGGTTAGGGCTTGGGTTGTATTATCAACCAGGGCCTGCTTTTGTGGCGCTGCTAGTAGTTGCTATGCTCATTACTTTCTTGGTTACTGTGGCTGTTAGTGGCGTGTTGTCCCGGTATGGGTTGCCCTACTTAAGTATCCCTTTTTTAATTGCAATATGGAGTATTCTGTTAGCAGCACGTGGCTTCGAAGCCATGGGGCTAAGTGAGAAAGGTGTTTATTTGTTAAACGAGCTTTATGCAGGTGGCAACCTGTGGTTGGTTCAGGTGTATCAATGGTTCGATACATCAAATATTCCTGAACCTGTACTTATTTACCTTACTTCGTTGGGAGCCATTTTATTTCAATTTAATGCCTTGGCTGGGGTCGTTATTGCTGTTGGGCTGCTTTTACATTCGCGTATATCTTTTAGCCTGTCTATCCTAAGTTTTTTGGTAGCCTATTATTTCTATGTGTTTATTGGTGCCGATATTAACTCGCTGGGCTATAGCTACATAGGTTTTAATTTTATTCTAAGTGGTATTGCATTAGGTAGTTTTTTTCTGATTCCTTCTAAAAGTACCTATGCCTGGTCGTTTGCGCTAATACCTGCCATGGTTGTGCTTACGGCTGCAGTTAGTCAGGTGTTTTCAATGGTTCAATTGGGGGTGTACTCTTTACCATTTAATCTAATAGTAATTATGTTTTTATACATGCTAAATTTACGCACCCGGACAAATGCCAAGCCCGAACGGGTTCGAGTTCAGCTGTATTCGCCCGAAAAAAACTTGTACGAACGTCTGTCAAATACCAAACGATATACCCATTTTAAATGGCAGGCCATTGGCGTACCTTTTTTTGGTGAGTGGTTGGTTTCGCAGGGCCACTCTGGACAATATACCCATAAGGGAGAATGGCAACATGCCTGGGACTTTGTAGTAGTAGATGAAAAACTTAAACAGTATAGAAATAAAGGCGACTATCGTGAAGATTATTATTGCTTTGGTAAACCTGTGCTGGCTCCTGCCGATGGAACCATTGAAACCATACTTGCCGGAGTAGAGGATAACCTGATTGGCGATACTAATTTATATCAAAATTGGGGCAATACCATTGTTATTAAGCACGGGTATCAGCTTTATACACAAGTAAGCCACTTAAAAGAGGGCAGCATAAAGGTTAAACAAGGCGAAATAGTTAAAAGGGGTGATGTAATTGCCCAGGTTGGGAATTCAGGGCGCTCTCCGTACCCACATTTGCATTTTCAGGTTCAAAAAACGCCCTATATTGGCTCAAAAACTTTGGATTACCCGCTTAATAACTACCTGGTTAAAAATTCAGAGGGGCTCAGTTTTAACTTTTTTAATTATCCCAAAGAAAATGCCATCATTAAAAATATTGAAACCAATAATTTAATGACGTCAGCTTTTCATTTTGTTCCGGGTAAACGATTTAAGTTCGAGGTAATGCAGGGCAATAGCAGTACCATGGTACATTGGGAAATACAATCGGATGTGTATAACAACCAATTTATTTATTGCCATATTTCAGGTGCTAAAGCATATTTTGTAAACGATGGGACCTTGCACTATTTTACTTTATTTAAAGGTAGGAAGGATAGTTTGCTGTATTACTTTTTTATGGCTACCTACGAAGTGCTCCTTACATTTCATAAGCCGCTTACGCTACAAACTTGGTACCCTTTGTATTTAGTGGCGCCCTATTATGTGCGTTTTTTACACGATTTCATAGCTCCTTTTTTTCAGTACTTACGCGCCCGTTTCGAGCTACACTATTTGTCTATTGATGATGAATTGGCTCCTACCGAAATTACCATTGCCTCAAGGGCAATAATGCAATTGTTTACTAAAACAAGGAAGCAAATAAAATTTAACCTTACCATCAAGCGAACCGGTATTACGCGGTTTGAAGTAGTTGACGGAAATAAAAAAATAATAGCAAAATGCGTTTTTTAATATACCTGATATTATTTATTCTTAGCCTTAGCTTTGCTTATGGCCAACAAGTACATAGTATGGCCTGGTATAATAAAACTACTTACCAAAGCTACCTGTTAGCTGATTGGGAAGGACTGGTAAAACTAGGCAATGCCGCCATAAAAGATGGCTACGATTTTTACTTTTTGCGCATGCGGTTGGGGATGGCTTTCTACTATCAAGGTAAATACCGAAAGGCTATTACGCATTTTTCACGTGCATTAACCTTTAATTTCAATCCTCTTGTTTTAGAGTATCTGTATTATTCATATAAATTTTCCGGGCAAGGTATAAATGCAGCTCAACTATATGCAGCAAACCGTGAGGTGTTTGTGGCTATAGGGATAGCGAGCCCCACCGGGTTTATTACTGGTGTGTATAGCGAGGCTGGCCTTAAGCTGCTTGGTTCGGCTTCAAGCAATATAGATCCCCTGGTATATGCACATGTTGGGGTTATGCAACAACTGGGAGGCAGGCTTAACCTATACCAAGGCTATACGCGCGTATCGCGTAACTATGTAACGGCTAGTGCGGTTAGCCATGTGCAAAACGAATACTACCTTAAAGCCTCTTTGCTTATTGAGCGTGGTTTCCAATGGTTTGGCAGTTTGCACACACAAAGCATACGTGGCGAATCCAGCTATAGCAATGTGGCACTACTTACCGGTTTTAATTTGCAATCGGCATGGGTAGATGCAGGCCTAGCTTATGGTTGGGCTTCTATAAACCAAATGAATCAGCACCAAGGTACAGCAAGCCTTACCCTGTATCCATTATTAAATCAAAACTTATATTTGCAATCGGTGTTTACTTACCAGGTAGATAATAGTGTTGCTAATAACATATTTTATCAGAAGGCCGGGGTTAAAGTAACTAAAATTTTGTGGTTAGAGGGCTATGGATCGATAGGCGATATGCGAAATATACAAGATATGGATGGTTTTTATTTATACAACACAGTAGATAAACTTACTAGTCGTATTGGAATAACAACCCATTGGTTGTTGGGTGCAAAATCTAAACTATTGGCAGGCTACACATACGAAAATTACCTAACCCTGAACGAAAGTTTTAGCTATTTTCAACATTATGTCTTTTTGGGTTTTCAGTATGTATTAAAAAAATAATTGTAAATCACACATGAAAATTGTTTCTAATTCAATCTTGTTATTGCTTATGCCCATTTTGTTGTGGGGACAAGAAACTAATTTGCAAAAGGCTTTTCAGGAAAGCTATGCCTTAGAGTATAAAAAAGAATATACTGAAGCGGCTAAACGACTGTTGGCCGTGTACAGTTCCGGATCGTACGAACTTAACTTGCGTTTAGGTTGGCTCCAGTATTTACAAGGTGAGTATGACCAAGCGATTGCCTATTACCAAAAAGCAGTTGAACTAATGCCTTATTCGGTGGAAGCCAGGTTGGGTTGGGTGTTGCCCTTGGCTGAATTGGGTAATTGGAACCAGGTTGTAAACATTTATGAAAGCACCCTGGCCTTTGATCCCGGAAATGCTAAAATAAATTATCGGTTGGGAAGTATTTATTATTCGAGAGGGAATTATGACAAAGCCTTAAGATACACCGAGCAAGCTGTAAATATGTATCCTTTTGATTTTGATGCAGTAATTTTATTAGCTTGGATTAACCTAAAGAGGGAAGATTACAGAAAAGCAAAGGTGCTGTTTAACAAAAGTTTACTTATCAACCCTCAAAATAAATCGGCTTTGGCTGGGCTTGAATTAATAAAATAATTTATAATTAATTTACGGCTAATTGTTGCCCTTTTAAAAAGGAAATATAGGTGCGTATGCGTTGGCTGTTATAATAACCAAGTAAGCGTTATTAAGTTTTACGAGGCAAAATTAAGTGCCGGCACATCAAATGCAGTGTCGGCTTTGCTACCAAATTATTATATTAATTT
>JALWRJ010000180.1 GCA_026994125.1 Cyclobacteriaceae bacterium
GCACTAAAGGCTGCTTTTTCCACTTTTTTCATACCCAGGTAAAAAATAAGCATTTTAACATATTTTTTTAGCCACTTATTTTTTTTGAGGAGCCACTCTAAAAAGTTCTTCTTGGTGCCCACTTTTTGCACATAGGGTGTGTTAATTACGGTAAGTGCCGACCCCGATATTTTTGTAGAAAGAACAATGTCCTTTTCGCCATAGTTAACCATGGCTTGTTTATATTCATCGGCTACGGGTGCTTCGTTGCAGGCAATAAAAATAGTGCCTACCTGCACCCCGGCAGCCCCCCAGTTTTGGGCAGCTTTAATATCGGCACTTTGCGTAACCCCCCCGGCCGAAATAATGGGAATAGAACAGTTTTCACTTAATTCTCTCACCAGCGCTTCGGGCGAGGTATGCCCACAATGCCCACCTGCACGGTTGTTTACGGCTATAATGCCATCGGCTCCTAAGGCCTCCACCTTTTTAGCAATGCCCAAATCTATAACATCGCAAAATACTTTAGTGCCTACTTTATGGGCTTGCACAATTACTTCTTTAGGATTACCCAGCGAAGTAATGATATAGGCTACTTGCAACTCTATAAGTGTTTTTAGCTGCGCTTTATACTTGGGGTTCGATTTATTCACAATCAGGTTTACCCCAAAAGGCTTATCGGTGTGCGCTTTTATTTCGGCAATGGCAGCACGCAGTTCGGCATCGGTACGGTAGTTTAAAGCCGGGAAAGCGGCCGTAACTCCGGCATCCAAAGCTGCCTTAATCATAGCGGTATTCGAAATTAAAAACATAGGCGCCACAATAACGGGGTATTGTATGCCTAAGAGTTTGTCTAAAGTTTGGGGGCTTTTCATAACTAACCTTTTAAAAAATTAAAAATAGGGGTTCTTACTTACGCAAAAAATATTTTTTGCGCATAAATATATATGCCATGTATAATCAGCCGGGGTTTATCTGTAAAATAAATTGTTTATTAAATTGATAATCAGGTAGATATGATTATTAAACAGAGAGATGGTAAATTTTGCTTTACATAAATATACCTAAAAATGAGTATTGCAATAACAAAGACAACTGGCCATCTTTAACCCGAATTCGTAAAACCCTGCTAACAATGAAACGAAAATCACCAATTACTACAAAGTATGACTCTGCTTATGCTGCTTATTTTTGCGCAAAACAGTGTTATAGCCCAATGCGAATATTGGGAAGTTAGAGCTAAGAACACAAGTACTAACACCAAACCTGTTATTGATGATACGGGTAATATTTATGTTCTTGTAGCTTTTACCGATAGCACAACGGTTAATGGACAAACCTTTATTACAGATGGGAGTTCCGGTACCGGTTTATTTATGGCCAAATATGCACCTGATGGAAGCTACCTTTGGGCAAAGCAAATAACCGGCCGGTTTAATTACGTGTTTGGTGGTTTGGTGTACAATAAAGCCATTCAAAAAATATATGCAGGCTCTTCGTACCAAACCATTGATTTTGGACTAGGCCAGGACCTGCAAACAGCCACCTCAAGCAATGGAGATCCTTTTATTATGCAGGTTGACCCTGCAACTGGCGCTATTGAATGGGGTAAAACGTATGATGTGGTTGGAAGTTTTGGATGGATTACAGGATTGGACAATGACTCTCAAGGAAATATATATGCAAGTGGCCGATTAAATGGACCCATGGCA
>JALWRJ010000181.1 GCA_026994125.1 Cyclobacteriaceae bacterium
CAGGGTGGCGGCAAACCCGGCTAAAAAATTACCGGCAGGGTTTTTCTGAAGAAATGAAATAAGTTTAGAGCGTACTTCTTTTTTTTCAGCATTATCGGGCAGGGCTGTTGAGTGCAACAGCCCAATAGAAACCACAAAATCAGGATATTGGTGTTTAAGGGCTAAGGTAACATACCCTCCCAGCGAGTGTCCAATGCAAATTACTTTTTGGATTCCCTGCTTGGTAAGTTTTTGGTGCAAAAAAGTAGCCACATCGGTTATGCTAAAGCCTTCGGCCAAAGGCTTTGTATTGCCAAAACCTGGCAGGTTGGGCGTGCTAATGGTTGCCTTGTAATTAATTGCAGGTAATAGGTGGCTCCATAAAGTGTTGTCCTCGCAGAAACCATGCAACAGTACCAGTGTGGGGCTGTCCTGCATTACTCTGCCGCTACCGTTTTAGTTGCAAGCATTTTTTTGGCTGTGGCAACAATGCCTTCGGTATCAAAGCCGCATTGTTTATGCAACTCAGCTTGCGTACCATGCTCAATGATGGCATCGGGAATTCCCAACCTTACGAGTTGAGGTGTATAATTGTGTTGTGCGTTAAATTCTAAAATGGCACTGCCAAAGCCACCTACTATGGTGCCGTCTTCTATAGTAATAATTTTATTGTGTTTTTGCAGCAGGTTATGCAGCAGTTTTTCATCCAGTGGTTTAACAAA
This sequence comes from Cyclobacteriaceae bacterium, assembly GCA_026994125.1. GTDB lineage: Bacteria > Bacteroidota > Bacteroidia > Cytophagales > Cyclobacteriaceae > JAKISE01. Next base: position 702 of record JALWRJ010000181.1, read on the forward strand.
TCGCATATTATACACTGCAGCCGAAATGCCCATGGCGTGTAACTTTTTGCTGGCTTCTATGGCATAATTACCTACATGCCCAATGGTAAGCAAGGCAACATCCTTGCCAACTGTGAGTTGTTCTCCTGTGCCAATGGTAATGGCTTTCATGGGGGTTTGCCATTGGGGCATTACTCCCTGGCCTCGTGGGTAGCGGATGGTAAAGGCTTGCCCCTTACGAGGCAGCTGAGCCGTAAACATTAAATTGCGTAGTTCCTCTTCGTTAATAGGTGCGGCAACTACCATATTGGGTACACTACGCATATAGGCAATGTCGTAGGCACCATGGTGGGTAGGGCCATCGGCTCCGGCAAACCCGGCCCTGTCGAGGCAAAAATTTACAGGCAGGTTCTGGATGGCCACATCGTGAATTACCTGGTCGTAGGCACGTTGCATAAAGGTGCTGTAAATATTGCAAAATGGAATTAACCCTTGGGTAGCCATACCGGCCGAAAAGGTTACGGCATGTTGTTCGGCAATGCCTACATCAAAGGCGCGTTCAGGTATGGCTTTCATCATAATGTTCATTGAGCAGCCTGAAGGCATGGCCGGGGTAACTCCTACAATTTTTTTATTGGCTTTGGCCAGTTCTACTAAGGTGTGGCCAAATACATCCTGGTATTTTGGGGGTTGCGGGGTTGTAGCTTCTTTTTTGTGAATGGCTCCGGTAAGTTTATCAAAGCCACTGGTGGCATGCCATTTGGTTTGCTCTTGTTCTGCCGGCTTAAATCCCTTGCCTTTGGTGGTAATGCAATGTAAAAGTTTTGGGCCTTTAATATCTTTCATATCGCTAAGTACCGATACCAAATGATCTACATCGTGCCCATCAATAGGGCCAAAATAACGCAGGTTTAGCGATTCAAACAAATTGCTTTGCTTTAGCAAAAACGATTTTATACTGTTTTCAAACTTAGAGGCCAACTCTTGTGCATTGGGCCCCAGCTTGTTGA
>JALWRJ010000182.1 GCA_026994125.1 Cyclobacteriaceae bacterium
CTTGAAAATAGGGTACCCATTTGGAATCCTCATAGTGAGATAAACTAATTGAAATCTCCTCATACCCTTCGTCAATTTCGGCCATTCGTTTATCCCCTTTGGCTATCTGAATCCCCCAAGATAAACTTTCAGTTTCTCCTGTGTTTATATCTACCAGGTTGGTACCTCCCCATTCCCATCCGCTATAATCAACTACAATCATTTCACGGTTTTTCCAGTAGCCTATTATGTTATAGCTGGCACTGCTTTCGCCATCGCTATTATTATTTTCATAAGTTACCGTCTTTCCATTGCGGGCAGTAATTTTTACGCCATTAAGCGTGTCAATAACAATATCTGCTGGTATGTCTTTTTTGTTATTTAATCGTAATCCATCTTTATTGTTCATAGCCAATTGGTAACTAATAGAGTCAATTTCAATAGCTCGTGCCAGCATAGCATTTTCAAACCACTCTCCATCATACATTTTTAGTATATACTTCAATGTTTTCCAAATTTCGGGTTCCGATCCATCCAGCATTCTGCGCATCCAAAAACCGTAATCGTTTATTCCTAAATTATACTTATCTTTTGCATTGATTTGCTCCATCATCCATTTGTGTTTAGATTCCAGGTATTCATACGCTTTAGGGTTGTAGTCAACCCTTTGTTTGTTGCCGGCTGCATCAATAGTGGTAACAGCAGTGTTGGCTATATAATCTGTTAAAAGTGAATCGATGTTGCTACTAGAAATAACCAGTTTTTGTAAGGCCAGTGCTCGCAACCATTTTTTATAAGCAACATCATAAATGAACTGAAATGTTAAACCATTCTGTTGTTTTTTATTAGGTGATGGGATTAAATGCTTGCGCCCCCAACTGATAAACGCAGGGTTTACATTCATAAATTCTTCTTCTATAAAGGGCATTAAATCGGTTCTTTTTTTTGCCTGACCACCGGCCAGCATTATACCGGCTAATTTTTCGAGATGAGTAATTCCTCTGTATTCATCTTTGCCACAAGCCTGTAGCATGCGGCTAATATTAAAAAAATTATATTGGTCTATGGCGGCATACGTTAGGTTGTTAAAGTCGCTTTTGGATAAGGCATAGAGCTTACTTAAGTTCATGGTGTTGCCATTAATAGGGCAAAAGGATTGAAGTGCTAATTGGTTGTTTTTTAAGGTGTAGTAGTATCTGCCGCTTACAGGGCTTTTTGTTGCACATCCGTCTTCGGCCATATCTTTCACCGCAGTTCTTTCGATAACGGAAACCAAATAGGGGCCACCGGTTGTTGTGCTGTCCAGTTCAAAATATTCGTTGTTTCCTTCTAAAAAGCCACAGTTGGTTTGGTTTTGCTTTACCTCTACAATTTGCAAAAGTGTTAAAGTATTGGCTCCCATACTAAACAAATAGCGGTATCCATTTCTACCACTTTCATACTCGTTAACATCATCTAATACAAAAAGTAAATGGTTATCTTGTGGTATGCTCCCAAGTTTTCGCATAGTGCCCGATAGCAGAATGTCCTTTCCTTCCTCTTTTAATATGGATTTTATACCATTTGTAGTAGGATAGTATAAATTCGAAATGAGTACCCGGGGGTATTGGCCAAAGAAATTTTTAATGAATTTATTATCTCGTTTCCAAATAACCTTGCCTTCCTTGTTGGCATAATCTTTCAAGCTTGTTTCTTTGTTAGTAACAGTATC
>JALWRJ010000183.1 GCA_026994125.1 Cyclobacteriaceae bacterium
CAATCTTTTCAGCAAAACCTGCCCATAGTGCCTATTACAGATGTAACTATTAAAAACAATAATTTAATTGCAGCTACCCAAGGGCGTAGCTTTTGGATAATTGATGATTTAACCGTGGTGCATCAGATAGCTAAGGTCAAGGCTAATCAGGTGTTGCTGTTGCAGCCCATGCCTGCTTACCGCATGGCCGGTGGCAGTGGTGCCAAAACCCTGACAGCCGGAGAGAACCATCCTGGTGGAGTACCAACGTATTTTTACCTGCCTAACGAACCCGATACAACTCAGTTAGTGCAGCTTACATATTTAACGGCTACAGGCGATACCATTCGAAGCTTTAGCAGTACAGCCAAGGATAAAAAAGACAAATTAACAGTACATAAAGGGCTTAATAGGTTTGTTTGGAATATGCGCTACCCCGATGCAACAACATTTGATGGTATGATTCTTTGGTGGGCAAGCACCTCCGGCCCAAAGGCTGTTCCGGGTACGTATCAGGTAAGTTTGCAAGCGGATGGGCAAACTTATCAGCAGTCTTTCCAAATACGGAAAGACCCACGCACCGAAGCTACCCAGGAAGATTTGCAAGCACAGTTCGATTTTTTGATGGATGTTAGTACAAAACTGTCTGAGACCCACCAAGCCATTATTGATATTCGGAAAGCTCGTAAGCAAATACAATTTGTGCAAGCCAATTTTTCTAAAGAGCATGTGGCTTTAAACGATACCGCTAAAGCTATTTTAGCTCGAATGAAAGCTATTGAAGAGGCCCTGTATCAAACTAAAAATCGCAGTGGGCAGGATCCCCTTAATTTTCCTATTAAGCTCAACAATAAGCTAGGCCATTTAGGGGCATTGGCTTCCATGGGCGATTACCCTCCTACCAGTCAGGATGAAGCTTTTAGGAAAGAAGTTACTGCGCTAATTGATGCTGAACTTGCCAAGTTGAAAGTTATTTTTAATATAGATATTCCGGATTTTAACCAACTAGTTATCAAAGCCAAAATTCCGGCTGTAAAATTAGAATAGTCTGCTTATGGTGGATAAAATTAATGAAACTATGGGATGAATGCCGATTTGTTGTTACTAATTTTGATATCCTAATTATGGGTCAATAACAGGGTGCTGAACCTCTAGCTTAGCGATTATGAAAAAACTACTACTACTTAGCTTACTTTTTGCCCTTGGGTGTTCATCCAAACAGCAAAAACAAATCGAAGAAAACCAACCTGTAACAAACCACACTAGCCCTAAATTGGAAGCCAACAGGTATAATGTGGCTATATTAATTATGGATGGCACCTTTAATACGGAGTTTACGGCTCCATACGATATATTTCAGCATACACAGTACCGAAAAGGGATTAAGGCCATGAATGTATTTACCGTGGCAAACACCAACGATGTTATTACCACTTTTGAAGGCATGCGGGTGCTCCCCGATTTTAATTATGTAACCGATTCGCTACCACCCATCGATATTTTAGTAGTGCCTAGTGCGGAACACCATTTAGATACCGATTTGGAAGACACAGTAATGCTTAATTTTGTTCGTAAGGTAGATAAAACCACAACGTTTGTTACCTCGCATTGCGATGGTGCCTTTGTGCTGGCCAAGGCAGGTGTGCTAAATGGTAAAGCATCAACCACCTTTCCCGGTGATATAGCAACCTACCGAGCCATGTTTCCTACACTTACCATTTACGATAGCCTGTACATAGTACACGATGGCAAATACATTACTACCTCGGGCGGAGCTCGTTCGTTTGATGGTGCCTTGTACCTTTGCGAACTACTCTATGGCAAGCAAGTAGCACAACGCCTGGCACAAGGTTTGGTAATAGACTGGCAACTGGAACAAGTACCACATCGAAAGGTGCAACCTTAGGGGTTATTTCTTTTCTTTGATTAACACCCTAAATTACCTATTTTTACTCTGCAAGCTCAACTAACTAATGTGGGTGGTAAGCAAAAAGAATATGCCATGCAAAAGGCTGTTGAAATACAAAACCGGATATTTGAAAAAATAAAGCGACTATTGCCGGAAAACACTTCGTTTGTTGATGAGTTAGCATTTAAATTAAACATTAGCACTGATAGTGCATACCGCAGACTAAGGGGCGAAAAGCTGATGTCTATTGAAGAACTTCTTACCTTGGGCTTAGCTTACAATATTTCGTTCGATTCGCTGTTGCAAAATGATCTCAACCATATTTCATTTAACTACCGCTCTATTAATGGTAATATAAGTTTTGAGGCTTATTTTAACTCTATTCTCGAAAACCTGAAACGGGTACAAAGCTTTTCACAAAAAGAACTTATTTATATTGCTAAAGACCTCCCTTTGATGCAGTATTTTGAATACCCGGCCATTACGGCTTTTAAACTATTTTTTTGGTATAAAACCATATTGCAAGACCCCGCTTTTGTTACCGAAAATTACCAGCCCAAACTAATACCCAACAGCATTTTTGAAACCGGCAGGCAAATTCGTGGGGTGTATATTAAAGTTCCGGTAATTGAAGTCTGGAATAAGGAAACCATCAACAGCACCCTAAACCAAATTGAGTATTATTACGATTGTGGCTATTTTAAATCTAATGAGGACTTACTACAGGTATTTAAAGAGCTAAAACAACTGATTAACCATGTAAAAACGGATGCTTCATTAGGTTACAAAACATCGCTGGTACACCCGGCAACCGAAGATAAAAGCAACTACAAACTATACATCAACGAAATTATTTTGGGCGACAACACTATTTTTTTTGATTTGGGCGACCAGCAAGTAGCTAACATTACTCATAATGTGCTTAACATACTTACCACCAGTAACCCGGATTTTTGCAGGGAAACCCATAAGGTAATTAAAAATATTATCAAAAAATCGAATTTAATAAGTGTAGAATCAGAACGGGAACGCAATCGCTTTTTCAAAAATATTATTGCTAAAATAGATGTACTGGAACAAAAGTGCCAATAAAACCAATGTGTTGGTTTTACCTTTTCTCTTTAAAAATAATATTGCCCATCGATACATCAACGGCAAAAGTAAGCGGATGGCTGCTATCTTGTGTGTAGGCCTCGTTTACAAAAACATTCTCACTTATTTCGGTAAAAGACTTGGTTAGGCGTACATCGCAGAGCATCGAATCCTCAATTTTAATTTTAACTGAGCAGTTGTTTTTAGGGATAATAATTTCTAGGGTGCCGGCTCCTACACTTGCATTTACAGAGCAGGAAGTCGTAGGGGCTTCGTCAAAATCGAGCTGCATGGTGCCAAAACCTACTTCGGCATGCACTACCCTGGCATTTGCCATATTTAGCTTTTGCACTTCTACATTACCTAAATCTACTTTTATCGAAAAACTATCCATGGAAACCAGGTTAGGTTCATCGTTTAAATAACTAATATGCACATCGGCACTTCCGGTTTTTACCTTAAACTTATGTACTCGAATACCCGATAAATCAATGTAGGCTAGCCCAATACCAAAAGCTAAATTTAAGTTATAAGGAATTTCCTCGTTTAAAACTACTTTCCATACATTGCTCTCCTTATCGGAGGTATTAAATACTTTATTTGAAATAGACTGGCTAAAGGTTTGCTTGTTTTTATCTTCCAAGTCCAGGTTTACTTCCAGGTTATTATTAAAGGTGGATTTATTAAAACTATGGTTAAACTCATCAATATCACGGTTGGAATAAACTGCCAGTAGCTCATCGGATTTACCCGGGCTAAGATAACAAGTGCCTGAAGATGAACCGTAGTTCAAAGTTACGGTTTTGTAGCGGCTACTGGGGGCTATTTTAAAATGCTTTTGCTCTTGTGCCAACACCGAACCGGCCAGGCACACCTCTACTACTAAAATTAAGTATCGCCACATGTTTTTTAAATACGTGCTTTTACCAAAAGGGTTTCAATATTACTAAAATAAAATTAAACCGGCATTAATTCCTTGTTAATCAAAGCTTAGCCTTATAATAATACTGTTTTTATGCCAGGTTTCTGTTTGGTTGGCAGGGCTAAGTAATCTATCTTTACTTTATGCAAAAAATACGATGCAGTTGGTGCCTAAACTCGTTTGAGGAGTACATTACATACCACGATACTGAATGGGGAGTGCCGGTACACAACGACCAAAAACACTTTGAATTTTTGATTTTAGAAGGAGCACAGGCTGGTCTTAGCTGGGCTACGGTGCTAAAAAAACGAGAAGGCTACCGCCATGCTTTTGCGGGTTTTAACCCTGCGCAAGTGGCACGTTTTACCTCCGAAAAAATAGCCGAATTGCTTCAGTTTGAGGGCATAATACGTAATAAATTAAAAGTAAAAGCCTCAGTAACCAATGCGCAAAAATTTTTGGAGGTACAACAGGAGTATGGCTCCTTTGATGCCTATATTTGGTCGTTTGTGCAAGGAAAACCCATTATAAATCAGTGGAAAACGTTACATCAAGTACCTGCTACTTCAGCAGAATCGGATGCCCTTAGCAAGGATTTAAAGCAAAGGGGCTTTAAATTTGTGGGTAGCACTATTATGTACGCACATATGCAAGCTTGTGGGTTGGTAAACGACCACACCACAGATTGCTTTAGGTATAAACAAGTGCAAAAGCTTACTTAATATTAATTTCAATAATCATGAAAATGTTAAAAATATCCGCTGTACTTGCTATAGCTCTATTGGCCGTAGCTGCTTCGTGCAACGAGCAACCCGAAGAGCAACAATGCATTGATGAATCGAAAATTAAAGAAGGCATTTGTACCATGGAATACGTGCCTGTTTGCGGTTGCGATGGCAAAACCTACGGCAACGAATGCGAAGCCACCAATGCCGGCTTGCTTAGCTGGACTGAGGGGGAGTGCCAATAACACCGTAACCGCACCAAACCCATACTTACTTGCTAAACAGGCTAAAAAACCTTGTACTTTGACTGGGTAAGAATAGCTTTGGCATCGGGGTTGGCCATAAGCTCTTGTAAGGTTATTTCGGGGTGGTGCTGCATGTAGGCGCGTATAATATCCAGGCCTACCCAGGCGCCAATTCTACCGGGGCATTTTTCGCCAATTTCGCCCACATTAGGTCGTTCGTTCAGGTATTTTTGCTTTACAAAATGGTTGGTTTCGTACAGCAGTTCGTTGTTTAAAAAATGGAACCAAATAACATCTTTATTTGCTTCTACATCGTGTAGTTGTTGGCCGGTGTACCACACAATTAACGAATCGTTGGTGCAGGGCAGCATTTGCCGGGCAAAATAGTATTTCTTGCCATAGTACACCATATCGGCCAACATGGTTTGGTCGGCCGGGTTTTCTTTTAAATAGTTATTGGCATACAACAGCACTACCGCAGGCACAATGTACTCGGGCTGAAAACGCTTTAAAATATAATTCGGGATTCCGGGTGGCCTATACCTGGCTCCTTCGCCCAGGTAGTAATCGAGCCCAATAATAACCTGGTTATTGCCCACATACATTTCGCTACTGGCAAACCCGGTAACCATGGTTTTAATTTGAGGTGCTTTAAATTGAGGGTAATAGTGCTTTAGTCGGCTAAAGGCCTCACTAAATTGGTGTTCCAACGGGCTCAAATCAGCAAATACCTGCATTGTTTCCTGATATAAGGTGTCGGTATAGGGGTTGTTTATGCGTTTAAACAACTCGTAGGCCAATATAGAATCGGAAGGGTACATGCTACGCCCCAAAAACTCTTCGGCCAATACCGGGTGAGTTTTTATAAAATCCTCTACCTGGCCAGGGTTGGGCAGGTTAAAAAAGGCAGGTTCAAGGCGTTCAATGTGCACTTCAACCTTATCTTCATTGGTTAGCTCAGGGGCATCAATGCAATCGGACGAAGAGGTGCAAGCCACCAGCCAACTAAGCAAAAAGAGTAAATAGCTTGTCTTTTTCATACAAAAAAATACCCGGCCACCAGCAACTTACAAAGCAGACAGCCGGGTAAGAAAGGTTTAATTTAGTTCAATTTCTTCTTTCATGGCATTTAAGAAATGATATTCTGTAACTGCTAACGAAGAATCTTCAATTATAGTAACCCATTTATGGTATTTTTTCCACCACTTAACCTGAATAGAAAATACGCCTTTGGTAAAATACGCATACAGGTAGGGGTGTACCACCAACGAGAGGTTGCGTTCGTTTTGGTTTTCGAGCAAGTTGGCTAAGGCATCCTCTATTTGGTCGGAGATATTGATTGAAGCCGTAATAGTGCCCGTGCCATTACAAGTAGGGCAGTTTTCGGCTGTGGTAATGCTTACCTCGGGCCTAACCCGTTGGCGGGTAATTTGCATTAAGCCAAATTTAGAAAGCGGTAAAATGGTAAACTTAGATCGGTCACCGGCCATTTCTTCTTTCATTTTTTGCTGCAGGAGTTTTCGGTTTTCTGCTCTGCGCAAGTCAATAAAATCTACCACAATAATGCCTCCCATATCGCGCAACCTCAGTTGGCGGGCTACCTCAGCAGCGGCTTCCAGGTTTACTGCCAGGGCAGTAGCCTCTTGGTCAACCTCCCTGTTGCTTTTGTTGCCACTGTTTACATCTATTACATGCAAGGCTTCGGTGTGTTCAATAATCAGGTATCCGCCTCCTTTTATGCTTACCGAGCGCCCAAACATCAGCTTAATTTGCTTCTCGAGGCCCAGGTGTTCAAACAGTTTTACTTTGCCGTTATAATACTTTACAATTTTCTCCTTGCCGGGCGCAATTTGTTTGGTGTAAGCCTGAATCTCCTCAAACATTTTTTTGTCGTCCACAATTATGCTGTCAAAATTCTCGTTCAGCACATCGCGCAAAATGGAGGAGGTTTTATTGATTTCGCTTACCACCACATCGCGGGGTTTAGCTGTTTTAAGGATTTCCATCCCTTTTTTCCACTTTTGCAGCAGGTTATCGAGGTCGGTATGGAGGTCAGCCACCGATTTACCCTCGGCTACGGTGCGAATTATCACCC
>JALWRJ010000184.1 GCA_026994125.1 Cyclobacteriaceae bacterium
GCCAGGGTAGTTAAATCTATGCAAGTAATGGCCTTTAGCAACCATGCAGCCTGCCATTCTTTTTTAACGGTACGCCTGGTACCCAGGGTGGCGGCTCGTCTTTCAACTGCACTTCGATTTATTTTAACACTGTTTATTACACTCATATCGAGCGCCATACCGGGGTTCCGCTCCCCGGGAGTATCTGCCTTTTTCTTACTCATAAATTGCGTTCTTTATTGCCTATTTTGTAAAAAACTAAATAGAACGTGTAAAGTAACACAATAGATGTTAGAAACTGAATGAGTTACCCTCAAAATATTGCACTACGCTCCCTTAAAACACCTAAGCTGCGAAGTATGCAGGAACGTACTAATTAAAATTACAGACAATGCAGGTAAAAAATAACGGAAGCCGGCTAAATTACGCCTGTTTATTTAGCAGCACCAACAAGCTAAGCACCTATAAATAAGTTCTTTTTTCTATAGGTATTTTTTTTACTTCCTTTATATTTTCGAGTGTTTTTTCTAAAGCTAAATGAAATGCTTCCCGCACTGGACGATTGCCGAAAAACATATCATAAAGCTTTATTTCATTATATTTCTTCATTTTGTTGATAAGTAGAATTGATTTATTAATAAAATCATCCTCATCATCACAACTATATGAAAGCAATCCAAACTGTAAAGTTAAATCGTGATTAAAAGTTTCTGCTTCAACTATTATGGCTCTATAAGCCTCCTCCGATAAATCGTCTGTATCTACTGGTATTTTTTAAGTAATTTATTAAGTTGCAAACATAAGGATAGTTATACTACTAGCAATTGCTCAATGGGTTTTATATGCATTTATGGGAGTAAGTTTTATTAGTTTTAAATACTTAGATAGGTTTTTATACTAATGCACAATGCCACATTCTTTGCATAGTTTACGCTTGCCTGGTGGGCGTTTCTTTGGTTTGTGTTTATGCCCAAAATACGATGGGTCTGCGTATTGCGGTTTTTTCATGAGTCGGGCTAATTTTTTATCTCGTTTTGCATTGGCTTGCATACGTTGCTCATACTCTTTTATTTTTTGGTCGTAATAGGTAATATAGGGGTGCTTATGGTACTTTTTTTTAGTTAGTTTTTTACCCGATGCAGCTACCCTGCTGGAACTACTTTTTAAAGCCTGTCCGGTACTAATACTATTTTGCCCAAACGATGGAGCAGCCAACAACATGAGGATTATAAGTTTGTTTATCATATACATACAACAACCATCATCCAAAAAAATTGCCCCACCAAATGGCAGGGCAATCAAAAAATAACCAAAAACATGATGAGTTATAATATTTTACTGGCTTTTAGCCCGGGCATTTAATTGTGTTCGGTAAAATACCCAGGGAGCCATCGGGTTTTCTTTTTTCCAAAGTCCTGCATTTTTAGATTTAGCGGCTTCTTGCAACTTAACCAACTCTGCCTGGTTGGTATGGAACCTATCAACCCAACCAAAGCCGTCTTTAATCATTATTTCGTTTATACTTTTGCCATTTTTGGTAGTTACATACACCAACCTGTTTCCCCAGCGGTCTTTACCACTATACTCTACCAGCACATTTTTACCTGAAACCAGTTTTTGCAAATAGGCTGTGGCTTCGTTACCAAATTCCTGTCCTTGTTCCGGGGCATCCACTCCTTTTAATTTAACCAAAAAAGTATCGTCATCAACGGTAACTACTTTTAAGGTATTGCCGTCAACTACTTCAATAATTTGCTTAATAGGGGGCATGGTAGCGGCTACCGAAGCCTTAGACGAAAGCAGTAAAATAAAAATTAAAATAAGCACTATCAAAATAAATGATATGGGGTGCTTAACGAGGGTTCCTATAGATTTCATCTTCATATCGATTTATTGGGTAGTACAAAGATGTGCAGTACCTAAGAAACTTTATACCCGCATTTATACGTAGAAGACCTTAGTATCTTAACTTAGAAAATCAGCAATATCAGCGTTTTTGAGACATGCCGGCAGTTTTGTATTTATTAATTGCATCGTACAAAACCTGGTGCAACAAGGGGCGCACATTTAATTGATAAAGCTTGCGGTTGTTTCTGGTAGGATACACCCGGTTAGACATAAAGATAAACAACAGACCGGTATCGGGATCGGCCCAGGCAAAGGTGCCGGTATAACCCGCATGGCCAAAACTATGGGGCGAGGCATCTAATGCAGTTGAGCCATTGGCTTTATCAGACAATACCGGTTTGTCAAAACCAAGCCCTCTGCGGTTGCCCTGGTTGCAATAGTGGCAGCTCGTAAACAACTCCATGGTATTAGCCGAAATATATTGCCGGCCTCCATAGCGGCCTCTCCAAAGGTACATTTGCATTATTTTGGCTAAATCCAGTGTAGTGCCAAACAAACCGGCATTAGAGGATACGCCAAGCATCATAGCTGCGCCTTCGTCATGCACCACCCCACGCAAAGGCATTTTTCTAAAAAAGGTATCTATTTCGGTAGGTACCATGCTATCTATGGGGTAAAACCTGGCCGGGTTATAGGTTATACTCGATGCCCCCAACGGCCTGTAAATATGTTCCTTTACATACGTTTCAAAATCAGCTCCAGTCAGGTTTTCTATTATTTGCGGGTATAAATAAAACGACAAACCCGAGTACACATAACCCGGTTTTTCGTTTAAAGGCGACTTGCGAATTTGTTTGTAGATAGTTTGCTTAAAGTTTTTGTATAAATAAAGGTTAGGAGCCAATTTGTTTGGGTAAGTGGCTGAGGAATCGTGACTTAGGGTGTGCCGTTTAAAAGTTCCATTCTTTTTTAATGTTGACTGCCAATAAGGAATCCAAGGTTTTAAACGGGCATTATGCGACAACACCTGGCGATAAACAAGGTTCTTTTTATTGCCCTTAGCAAAATAGGGCAAATAAGTACCCATAGTTGCATCCAGGCTAAATTTATTTTGGTCGTATAATTGCATTAAAACAGGTAAGGCTCCTGTTATTTTGGTTACCGAAGCAAAATCATAGAGTAAATGTTTTTGAACGGGCTCCTTATTATCGTAGGTAAGATACCCATGTGTTTTGTGGTACACTACCCTACCATTTCGAGCCACCAGCACCTGTATGCCAGGTGCTACACCAGAATTGATAGCCCAGGTAATAATAGAATCTAATGTATGATATAAATAGGCAGAATCCATTTGAACTTCGGCAGGTGCGCCAAAGCTAAAACGTAAATTACCTTTGGTGGTAAGCCCCTGGCCTGCCTGGTAACCCAACACCTGCTTTGATAACCTGCTTGTGAAAGCCCGCCCACCAAACAACTTTTGGCTAAGCAGGTCGAGGGTTTGCTTTTGGCCATCTTGCGCATAAATAATGGCATCGTAAACAGCCGTATCAATACTTGCCGGTTGTTGGCCACCTACAAGCACAAGCACCAACTTTGCGTTAGCAGGCTGCTCCCCTTTGCCATTGGTAATATAAATTTGTTGGTTGCCCTGGTTTTGGGTGTATCGTTGGCAAAACCGTGTTAGTTCGCTATTATATGCACCTATTTCTTTTTGCTCTAACTGCTTAAAAGGCAACAGGTTGTCGTTGTTTTTAAGTAACACAATTTCGGGGTTTACACTTTGTGCCTGCCCCGCCATACCAGCATACAGCGCAGCTAAAAGCAAGATTATTATTTTATTCTTCATAAGGCTAAATTACTAAATCTATCCACGATTTGGTAGTTTTTAAAGCCGCCAATTTCAAACCCGTTAAGTAAGTTAAGTTCCACCCACGATTTTAGCCTGTATTTTAAACGATCGTGCTTATAGCGCTGCCTGCCCGGGTTAGGGTGGCCTTTGTATTGCAACTTATCGGCCCAATCGAAGTTTGCTATACGTTGGTGCATTACTTTAGGGTGAGTGCCTTTAAAAAGAGGCACCCGGTTAAGGGGGCCATAATCGATGTCTGTAAGTGCCTGCACTTTTTCCTGTGGTCGCCACGATTGTATCATACCTGTTTGCTTAGTGGCCATGATTTTAGGGGGGCGCACCCAACCATAATGATATATATAAAAAGGCAGAGAAGCTACTCGTAGTTTGCGAGTACCTTGCTTGTTTCTATAAAATTGTGCAGTGGCCTCAAATGTATCGTACACTCTAAACGATTGGGCATCGCGCCACGAATGAATAGTTGGCAGGTTTCGAATAATACGAATTTCGTTGGGGTACCACCCATGGTGGGTAAAACAATGGTTATAATCGCCCCAAAAATGGCGGTATTTAAAAAGCAGTCCTTCTATGCCGGGGTTATCCTGGTAAAACAAACACGCTTGTTTTATGCCCTCCAAATCTTGCTCATGCACTACTTCATCGGCTTGTAAGTAAAAAAGCCATTGTCCACTACAAGCATTTTTGGCCACATCGGATAAGTAGGCATACAAGGTATTTTGCGGATATTTTTCGGGTTGCCATTGCGCTTCTACTATTTTAATTTTTGGAGAACCAATAGCTAGAATCAGTTCCAGTGTAGTATCGTCCGCATCACCGGGCACATAAGCAATAACAAACTCATCTACCAAAGGCAAAATGGATTGAATGGATTGCCTAACGGGATAGTCTAGCTTAACGGCATTTCGAACAAAGGTGTAGCCACTTACTAACATAGCTGCAATGTTAGCAAATTAAGCGTGCATTGGTTAAAAATAGCTATAAAGTTTTATTCTTTGGCCTGCTGGTGTAGTTTTGAGCTATGCGCATAGGATTTGAAGCCAAACGCTTGTTTTTAAATGATAGAGGGCTGGGTAATTATGCCCGCAATTTGGTAAGTGGGCTTATTAAATACGCTCCGGCTAATGAATACCTGCTATTAACGCCCAAGCAAAGTACTAAATTGGTTAGCCCTGATGCTATTTCGCACCCTAGCGTTGAGGTAATTACCCCGGGAGGTGTGTTGGGAGCCTTATCCAAAAGTGCCTGGCGAAGCTTGCGCCTGGGGCGGGTGGCCAAAGCCAACCAGGTTGAACTGTTGCATGGTTTGGCGCAAGAGCTACCTATGGACATAAAAAAATCGGGAGCTAAATCGGTAGTTACCGTGCATGATATGATTTTTATGAAGCACCCGGAGTTTTACAAGGCCATTGATCGTAAAATTTATTACAGGAAATTAAGGTTTGCTACTAGTGCGGCAGACAAAATAATAGCCATTTCGGAGCAAACCAAAACCGATTTGCTACATTACTTTAAACTGCCCGATGAAAAAATTGAAGTGGTGTACCAAAGTTGCAACGAAATTTTTTACACTCAGCGCAGTGCAGCTGAATTAGCTTTGGTTAAAGAAAAATGGAACCTGCCCGAAGCCTACTTGCTGTATGTGGGGGCACTCAACCCCAATAAAAATGTATTGGTAATTTTAGAAGCCATGCAGCAGTTAGGTGCATCGTTAGAGCTGCCTTTGGTAGTGGTAGGAAAAGGCATAGAATACAAAAAAAAACTAGTTGCTTATGCCTCTAAACACGGGTTACTAAACAGGCTGATTTTTGCCAGCGAAATAGCCAACCCCAGCCCGCTGGAGTTGTCTTCGTTTTACCAAATGGCATCGGCCTTTATATTCCCCAGCCATTACGAAGGCTTTGGCATTCCCCTGCTCGAAGCACGGTTTAGTGGCACACCGGTTATAGCCTCAAATAGTAGTTGCCTGCACGAAGCCGGAGGTAAACATACTGCCTATTTTAATCCTAATAGTGCCGAGGAACTGGCAAGTATGATAGCTGACATTGACCAGCTTGAAACCAAAGAGCCCGAAAATTTTAAATTAAAAACCATAACATCCCGTTTAATAGAGCTATATGCTCAAGTTCTAAACGCATAATTTTATAGAATAAAATTAACGATTGGCATGATTAAAAAAAATCACATTCTAAACCTCTTGAAAACGCAATGACTTGGGATAAGTTTAACACTTTAGTTGCACTTGCTAAAAGAAATACTAGTTCATATTGAAAAACGTATTACTCAGTATCAAATACTTCATCAATTTTATCCATTAGCTCTTTGCTTTGAATCTCATCCACTTTACGAATAAATAGCTCATTGGAGTTTATAATTTCATCAAAATCATTTGCACAAAGTATCTGTGGACTGGACGATTTCTTTCGAGGCCATTTAATATAGTGCAAATCGCTGTTTTTTATTACAAATTTTTTTTCTGGTGCATTTGCTATAATACTTTGAAAAAATGATTCATCGGCAACATAAGAGTTTTTAAAACTCCTTAAATAATTAGGGACATTTTCGAGGACAAATTTTATATGATCTCGGTTTAAAGACCACCACTGACTACCATGCCAATAGTTTTTTACGTACTTTGATTTAAAAAACACTAAAAATGTAAAGCGGGCCATAAAATTAAAAAGTGGGTTTAAAATTATTTTTTTTGAATGAGGCGGCAATGCTCTCCAACTATTAATAAATCTAAAATGAAACCTGTTTATTCTAAATAACCCATTTTGATGTTCATTCCAATCCTTATCAGGCATTTTTGTAAACTCTACAAATGCTATATTATTATTTTTAGTATAAAAATTCTTGATAGCGGGAGCCGATTTTATGGGGTAATCTTGCCCACTTAATAGCACAAAACGATCGGCCCCCCACTGGTATGCCTTTTCTATCAAAACTAATTCGGCTTTTACAATATTAAAGCTTCCCCAAGATGTTCTATACTCAGAAATTAATGTTAATTCGGAGATATTTTTTAAGACCTCATCAAATTCATCAAAATTTGAATAGGTATCAATGTGCACAAAAAATTTTACACTAGTTAAATTAAGCTTGGAAATTAATCTAAGAAGCTGTTTAGGTTGTTTATGTGCTAAAATTAAATAAGCTAATTTCATTTTAATTTATCTAATATTCTCCTAATAAAAGCAATTACTGATTTATCATAAACCTTTTTTAGCACTTTGGGTTCAAATGTAATTCGGTAT
>JALWRJ010000185.1 GCA_026994125.1 Cyclobacteriaceae bacterium
TATGGCTTGTTTATTGGCACACACCAGAATATCATATTATCTATTAACTTTGCAAGGCTATGATTGAAAAACTCGAAGAAATAAAGGCCCGGTTTGAGGAAGTAGGACAACTTATGGTGCAGCCCGATGTGATGTCGGACATGGCCAACTTTACCAAACTGAGCAAGGAGTACAAAGACCTCGAAAAAATTGTAGCGGTGTACAAAGAGTACGCCAACCTACTTGCCAACATAGCTTCGGCCAAAGAAGTATTACACAACGAGAAGGATCCGGAGTTTAAAGAAATGGCTAAAATGGAGATTGACGAGCTTACGCCTAGGCTGGAACCACTGGAAGAGCAACTTAAACAAATGCTTATTCCTAAAGACCCTACCGATAGTAAGAATGCCATTTTGGAAATAAGGGCCGGAGCCGGAGGCGATGAAGCTTCGATATTTGCAGGCGACCTGCTGCGGATGTATCAAAAATTTGCCGAAAAACAAGGCTGGAGTTTAGCGATAACCGACTTTGTAGATGGCTCGGCTGGTGGGTTTAATAAAATAGTAGCCAATGTAACCGGCACCGATGTGTATGGTACCCTAAAATACGAAAGTGGGGTACACCGCGTACAGCGTGTGCCGGCTACCGAAACCCAGGGTAGGGTGCATACTTCGGCTGCTTCGGTGGTTGTGCTTCCCGAAATGGACGATGTAGAAATAGACCTGGACATGAACGATATACGCAGAGATGAGTTTTGTTCATCGGGGCCCGGTGGCCAATCGGTAAACACTACTTACTCGGCCATTCGCCTTACTCACCTGCCCACTGGGGTGGTGGTGCAATGCCAGGACCAAAAATCGAAGCTCAAAAACTACGATAAGGCCCTCAAAGAACTAAAATCGCGCTTGTACGCTATGGAGCTTGAAAGGCATAATAGCGAGGTAGGTGCCGAACGTAAATCTATGATTGGCAGTGGCGACCGCTCCGACAAAATACGCACCTACAACTATCCGCAAGGCCGGGTTACCGACCACCGGATTGGCAAATCGGTACACAACCTACCGGCCGTAATGGATGGCGATATCATAGATTTTATTGATGAATTGCGCATAGCCGAAAATGCCGAAAAAATGAAAGAAGGGACGGCTGAGTAATGCCCCCGAAACCGCCAGGTACCATGAGTAAACCCTTGAGCGTATTTGTAAGCGGCCTGTTGCTAGTAGGTGTTGGCATTGGCGGGTTAGTAAGTTGCAACCCGTTTAAAACTGAATTTGAAACCGGCCCGGTAGAATTGCGCTTTTCAGCCGATACCGTTTTTTTTGATACCCTGCTTACTACGGTAGCCAGTACCACCAGGCGCCTACGGGTGTACAACGACCAACCCAAGTCTGTTGCCATTGCATCGCTGGGCATTACCAATAGTTCCGGGGCATTTAGCATTATTGTAAACGGAGTGGAGGCCAACCCGCTCGAAAACATCGAATTGCTGCCGGGCGATAGCTTGTTGGTTTTGCTGCAAGCCAATGTGCCGGAAGGAGGACAAACGCTTCCTTTTGTAGTAGAAGAAACCCTGTTGGTTACTACCGGAGCTAACCAACAAACCGTACCGGTAATTGCCTGGGGTCAGGATGCTCACTTTTTACGCGATTCGGTGCTTCAATGCAATACCGTTTGGACGGCCGGCAAGCCCTATGTTATTTACAACAACGTATTGGTAGATTCGCTTTGTACGCTTACCGTACAGCCCGGTACACGGGTGTACTCGCATAATGGCTCTACCGTTTTTATTAAAGGTAGGTTAGAGGCGCTGGGCAATGCCACGGCTCCTATTACCTTTACTAACGACCGCTTCGATAATGGCTTTACCAATGCTCCCGGCCAATGGAGTGGCCTGGTGTTTTTAGAAGGAAGCAATAATAACCGAATGCAGTTTACCCACATCCGCAATGCCGAAAACGCTATTTGGCTGGGTACCCCCGATAACGATACCCTGCCCGATTTAATGATGGAAAACTGTATAATCGAAAACACTTCGGGTTCCGGTATTTTAGCATTTACCTCGGACTTGCAACTTACCAACACCTTGATAAACAACTGTGTGGACTTTTGCTTTGCCGGCTTAGCCGGAGGCAACTACCAACTTACACACAACACCTTTGCCAATTTTGGTTTTGGGTTTTTTAGGGCGCAACCGGCAGCCGTTTTTACCAACAACCTGCTCTTAACCGATGGCTCCGAACTGCAAGAAGACTTGCTGGTGCGGGTAAATAACTCCATTATCTGGGGCAATACCAACGATGAAATTCAACTGTCCTCTACACCCAACAATACCTTTGATGTGGTTTTTAAAAACAACCTGCTAAAAACAACCCTGCCCGAATTGCAAAACAAAAACCTAATTAACCAAGACCCGCTTTTTATGGAGCCCGAGAGCTACGATTACCACCTCGATACACTTTCTCCGGCTATAAATGCCGGGCTAAACTTAGGTGTTTTAATAGATTTGGATAGTTTACTGCGCACTAACCCTCCTGATGTTGGAGCTTACGAATGGAAACAAAACTAATCCATATTCAAAAAGCATTTACCCTGCCGGCCTATCCCAAAGGTTTTCATTTAATTACTTCGGTGGTCGAAAAACAACTACCCGAAATAGCCCGCGTAAGTGCAGGAACCCTCCACTTGTTTATACAACACACTTCAGCCAGTTTGTCTATAAACGAAAATGCCGATCCAACAGTAAGGCACGATTTTGAATCGTTTTTTAACCGGCTTGTGCCTGAAAACACAGCTTATTTTACCCACACCTACGAAGGCCCCGATGATATGCCGGCACATCTAAAAGCGGCAATGCTGGGGAGTTCGGTACATGTGCCCGTAACTCAAGGCCGGCTGGCTATGGGTACCTGGCAAGGAATTTACCTGGGCGAGCACCGCAACCAGGGAGGCCACCGTAAAGTGGTGGCTACCTTACTGGGGGTGAGGTAGGCTTATTCTTACAGTCTTTTTTAAGTATTTTAACCAATTGCCCTTACTTTTGCCAACATGGTTGAAAAATTACGCATCTATAACAGCTTATCAAAAAAGAAAGAAACCTTTGAGCCCCTGGAGCCCCCTTTTGTGGGCATGTATGTATGTGGCCCCACGGTTTATAGCGATGTACATTTGGGCAATATACGCACCTTTATGAGTTTTGATGTAGTGTACCGCTACCTTACTTACCTGGGCTATAAGGTGCGGTATGTGCGTAATATTACCGATGTAGGCCACCTGGAAAACGATGCCGATGAAGGAGAAGACAAAATAAGTAAAAAAGCCAGGCTTGAACATTTGGAACCCATGGAGATTGTTCAAAAATACACCAATGGGTTCCATGAGCTTACTCAAATATTTAATATGAAGCCCCCCAGTATTGAGCCCTCGGCCACCGGGCATATTGTAGAGCAAATAGAAATGACCCAAACCCTGTTAGACAAAGGGTTGGCCTATGAAGTAAACGGTTCGGTATATTTTGATGTGGCCAAATACGACAAAAACCATCATTACGGAAAGCTATCGGGGCGCAAAATTGAAGAAATGATGGAAAGTGGCCGGGCTTTGGCCAGCCAGGACGAAAAACGTAACACCATTGATTTTGCTTTATGGAAAAAAGCATCGCCCGAGCATATTATGCGTTGGAGCTCTCCCTGGGGTAAGGGCTTTCCGGGTTGGCACCTGGAGTGCTCGGTAATGGGCACCAAATACCTGGGCCAAACCTTTGATATACACGGGGGCGGGTTGGATTTACAGTTTCCGCACCACGAATGCGAAATAGCCCAATCGGTGGGTACTTATGGCAAAGACCCGGTACGATATTGGATGCACACCAATATGCTAACCGTTAATGGTCAAAAAATGAGCAAATCCCTGGGAAACTCGTTTTTACCCCACGAGCTCTTTACAGGCAACCACCCCCTGCTTGACGAGCCCTACAGCCCCATGACCACCAAGTTTTTTATGCTGCAATCGCATTACTCAAGTACCCTCGATTTTTCGAACGATGCCTTGAAGGCTGCCCGAAAAGGGTATAAAAAAATGATTAACGGCCTAAGGCTGGTAAAGCAAATGCAGTATGTTGATGATGGAGCACCTCAAGATGAACGCACCATACAGCAGGTTACTAACATAATAGAAGCTTGCCACTCGGCCATGAACGATGACTTTAACACGGCACTGGCTATTGGGCAGTTGTTTAATCTCTTAAAAAAAATAAACTCGTTGCACACCGGCCAACTAGCTTTTGGTGCATTGGGCGCAGAAGTTTTTGAAGAAATAAAAACCACCTACATCGATTTTGTTGAAAATATTTTAGCCTTAAAAGAAGAGGCTCCATCAGATTACAAAGGCCTAGTGGAGGCCATGGTGGAAATTTATAAAGAAGCAAAATTTAAAAAAGATTTTGACCGTGTAGATAAAATACGTGCCGGCCTTAAAGCCAATGGAATTATTGTAAAAGATATGAAAACCGGCATTGAGTGGGCTTACGAAGAATAAAGTTTTGATGCCCTCAGTTTACCTAAAAGCAATCATGAAAAAAAATTTAAAAACCTCTCTTTTACTTTTGGCAATCTCTACAATTATTTCTTCCTGTTCTGATTCGGGCAAAAATGAAAAACAACAATTAGTAGTGGCCAATGAAAAAGTAGTATTTCCTACTTTTAATGCCGATTCGGCATATAGCTTTGTACAAGAACAAGTAAATTTTGGGCCTCGTATTCCTAATACAGCGGCACATATAGCAGCCGGAGATAAAATTATAGCACGCTTAAAAGCCTATGGCGCCAACGTGCATGTGCAGTCTTTTGAAGCGACCACCTACGATGGTGTAAACCTGAAGCTGCGCAATATAATGGGGCAACTAAACCCGGAAGCCAAAAAACGCATTTTGCTGGCTGCCCATTGGGATACGCGCCCTTGGGCTTCCAAAGATGTGCTTAACCCGAAAGCAACCTTTGATGGTGCCAACGATGGTGCCAGCGGAGTGGGCGTATTGCTCGAAATAGCCCGCACCATGGCTGCCAATAATACACCGGCTGTTGGGGTAGATTTGCTCTTTTTTGATGGTGAAGACTGGGGGCAGGAAAATGGAGGCGACCCCGAAAGCTGGTGCCTGGGTTCGCAATATTGGGCCAAACATAAAGGGAACTATACCGCCTACTACGGTATTTTGCTCGATATGGTTGGGGCTGAAGGCGCTCAATTTCCGTTGGAGGGCTATTCGTACCAAATGGCAAAAAAAATAACCGATAAAGTATGGAGCAGTGCCTCAAAAATGGGTTACGGTAAGTACTTTATTGCCAAAAAAATGCCGGCCATTACCGATGACCATTTTTATGTGAATACGCTGGCCAATATTCCAATGGTGGATGTATTGCACTACGACCCCGTAAATGGATATTTCGGAGATTTTCATCATTCTACCAAAGACAACATGAGCATTATTTATAAACCTACCTTAAAAGCTGTTGGCCAAACCCTGCTGTATGTGGTGTATGCCGAAAAATAAATAGTAAATTGGCCGTCATGAGTTGTTGGTATAAGGTTTACCTCTTACCTATTTTCATGGAATGGCCTAAAGTAAAATGTAACTGCCAATACCGGTTAAGGCTTATATACATAAACAGAGGTTTTGTAGGCGCCCAACACACCAAACCCATTAGTAATGTTATTATACACCGTAACCGGCTGCGCAAACGGGTTACCCTCGTTGTAAAGCTGTAATTGGCTGCTTAATTTATAATAGTAATACGATTCGGAAACATTATTAAGTTGTATATTAAACTTGTTTGGGCCTTGGTTGGGTAACCCTGCATTATTTATATAGCCAGAATAATAAACAGTTGTAAAAAAACTCATGGTATAAGTCTTTCCACTAATAATTTCATCTTTAAAGAGTATTTCCTGGCCGTAGGCTTGCTCTTCTTCCAGTGTTGGGTCGGGTGTGTAAAGCGAAAGTTTATTTTCAACCAACACTGAATCAACTAGTAGGGGTGGATCCACCGTTTCATCGTATAGGTACGAATAATAGGTGTTAACCACCGAAAAACCATAGTAGTTTTTCAGGTTGGGGTCGTCTTTAAAGGTAATGGTAAATTTTAACTGTTCCTCTTCGTAACCCAACTCATTGGTAACAACGGTATCTAATTCTATTTGGGTAATCTGAACGCTATCTTTTGGCAGCAACACCAAGGCGGATGCCTCATCAAAACCGGGCTTATTAACTACTAGATGATAGGTTTTACCGGGCTGGGGTAGAAGGGGTGAATGGTAGGTGCCATCGGCACTATCGGTTAACACGGTAAGCAGGTTGTCGTCTTCAAAAACCTCAATAGTAGCTCCCGTAACAGGGTTAAATTCTTGGTCATCAAGTATGTAGCGGCTGGTGCTTACATCTACTAAAAAAGGAGTATTATCTGCTAGTGTGCTGTTTACAACCAAACTAGCCTTTTCGCGTGGCACATCTATGTTTATTACAGTTTCGCAACTTAACAAAACCAACATAAGTAAGTATAAAACAATAGGTTTCATAGGCAAAAATTAAAAGTCGAACCGGTAACTAACCGAAGGCAAAATAGGCATAAGGCTGTATTGTACAAATTTTTTATTTCCGTTGTTATCATATCCTGTGGTTATAAAAAACGGGTTTTTACGGTTATACATATTGTAAAAGCCAAGTGTAAACCTTCGGACACCGTTCTTTTTTTGTTTTACCCAGGCAATACTCACGTCTAAGCGGTGGTAAGCCGGCATACGGTAGCTGTTGCGTCCTTCGTAGTAATTTATAGTGTTGTAGTAATAATCGTTGGGGTTGCTGTTATGTTGTTTATAGCTTTGGGTGGGCAGGGTTATCGAGTTGCCGGTGCCAAACACCCAGGTGCCCGCCAGCTCA
>JALWRJ010000186.1 GCA_026994125.1 Cyclobacteriaceae bacterium
AGCGATGATAGCTGCAGCCCCAAGCACCACAGCCATCACTTTTGCCCGTTTTAAGTCGCGTTTTTGTTTTAGTTCTATACTGCGCTGTTCGGCTTCGTACGAAAGCTTACTGGTTTCGAGGAATACAGTAGCACGCTCAAAGGCCTGGTTGTAGCGATCGGCCCATTGCCTTGTAGGCATTTGTTTCTTTTGCCAGTTTAGTGCTAATTGCAAATCGGGCGGACGCCATAAACTACTACGACCCACCTGATTCATTTCGGCAGCCTCCGAAATACGTATGTACATTTTAGCCGACTCAGTTTCTTCCTCCACCCAAATGCGTAACCGGGTCCAAATGCGCATCAGGCTTTCGTGCGAAATTTCTAAAATAGAATCGGGTGTTAACTCGGCAGGCAAAGCAGGCATAAGTAACGAACGCCCCGGTTTTCTAAAGTGTTCAACAATATCAATTACTTCCAGGTTGGTTACTCCTGCAATAGCGGCAATTTCTTTAACGGAGCTCCTTCGTCTAATACCAAAGTTATCTTCGCCCGTTTCGGTAAGTGCCTTAAACAAAATTTCCGCAATTCGTTTTCCCTTATCGGTTAGTTCATCATAGGCTTCATCGGCATGCAGGGATAGGGCATCTGAAATTTTACCTATGGCATTATAATGTCTGATATCAATTTCTTCACCTTTTTCGCGGTGTTGCAGCCAATACTCCCAGGTACGCATTAGTGCGTGTTGCATAATGGGTAACTGATCTTGGTTGTCGCCTACTTCCTGCAATAATTTGTTTACCAAACGTTCCGAAATACGGCCACCTCCAACCGCTACAGGCCCCTCGATTGCTCTACGCTTTTGCTGGCGCGACATTAACGGAATTACATAGCTACTTTCATTAATATGGTCTATCAACCGGGGATATTGCGCACTTTCGCCAATAAAATCGGAGCGCATGGTAGTAGCTACATAAATGGGCGTATCTTTTTCTTCTATGGCATCTACCAACAGGTTAATAAACTGCGATGCTTCCTCTTTATTAACCACACATTGCTCGGCAAATCGGTAGAGTTCTTCAAATTGGTCGATTAAAATGAGCAGGTTTTCGCCTGTTATCGCTTTGTAGTGTTTGGCTACTTCTACCAGGCCTTTAGAGCCAGTGGTTAGCAAAGCAGTTACTAACTTTCGTTTTAATTCATAGTCCTCGTTATCGGATGTGAGTATTGCAGAGCTACGGAGAATAGCCGAAGCCAGATTTTTAATGGGCGATTCACCGGGTCGTGCAACAACAACATTCCAATTGGGCCCTTCGTTGGTCATAAAACCACCATATAGCACCGGAATTACCCCACAATGCATAAGTGAAGATTTACCACTACCTGAGTACCCTAAAAGTGCAATAAACCTGTGTTGAGATAACCGGTATAAAATTTCATCTACCTGATCTTCTCTTCCAAAAAATAAATGGCATTCATCAATCCCAAATGGACGTAATCCGGGAAACGGATTCTTCAGATTTGCTGAAGCCTTAAGTTCGGATTCCAGCAATTCTTCTTCCGCATCAGAACGATGTAAACTATAGTTTAGCACGCAGTTTCGTTTGTATGGAATTGGTTTTAAAACACTAAGCTAAGAAAAATCGCAATAAAATAATAATAATTTAAGTTTAATGCCGTTTTAAGC
>JALWRJ010000187.1 GCA_026994125.1 Cyclobacteriaceae bacterium
GAATAGCCACTCGCTTGATGTTAAATTTTACATCTTTTTTGGCGTACCTACCTGGGCCGAAGAGTTGCAATGCCGCCACCAAATCATTTTATCCATTTTAAAACTGGCGCAGCACTTGGGCATAAACTTTGCCTTCCCTACCCAAACTCTCCATGTACAGGATTTACCCGGCCAGCCATCTCTGGCACCTCAATACCAATCGCCCGATAAACTAAAGAAAGAACTCGATGCATTTTTTAGCTCAAAATCCAAGTAGGATGTGCTGAAAAACCAAGGTCGTTTTTTCGTATTAAGAAGCCATATAGCAAATCATTTTAAAATCTTTTTTCCAATTGTTTGAATAAAAATAAAAAGCGTCTATTTTTGCATTCCCGAATTCGGAACCACCTCATAAATTAGCAGGTAAAACACGGGTTTGGATGTTCATTTTATTAATGTACCAGATATAAAAGGGGGGATACCAAAGCGGCCAACTGGGACGGACTGTAAATCCGTTGTCTTATGACTTCGCAGGTTCGAATCCTGCTCCCCCCACGTAGTCAGTCTTAGTTTTACCTAAGCTGATAACCGTTTACCAAGCTAAATGCCAAATTCCCTTTGGCTCTTTAAATTGGTTAACAAGCGGGAGTAGCTCAGCTGGTAGAGCGACAGCCTTCCAAGCTGTAGGTCGCGAGTTCGAACCTCGTCTCCCGCTCAAACAGCTCAAAAGAGAGTTGGTGTAGAGAATAATGTTATACTTCTTTGCAGCTATGGTTATGCCATTGGTAAGTCATAGTTCCGGAAAACGATAACTTGCCAAACAGCTTAATCGGTTGTATTGGAAATTCTTCTGCACACGAATCTTCGGTTAGGGCGTATTCTTACTGCCGATGTAGCTCAGGGGTAGAGTGCTTCCTTGGTAAGGAAGAGGTCAGGGGTTCAAATCCCCTCATTGGCTCTTCTTATCTTTTGCTAAATGAGCAATTGAAGAGCGTGTTTCCCTGGTAAGGAAGAGCTTAGGGGCAATGCCATAGGCAACCTAAAGCAGTAATTCCCTATAGGAGAGAACACACCAGTGTTTTGGCTAAAGCCAAGGCATTTAGTTTTTAAACGTTACCTTTGTGTAGCATTTAAAAAAGTATAGTCGTAAAGGCTGTTTTTGAACAGGTCGGATATCGATGCTGTTCTATTGTTGTTTAAATAAATTGTGAAACTAAATATTAACTAAAATAGGAATTTTCAAGTATGGCTAAAGAAACCTTTGATCGTTCAAAACCGCACGTTAATATAGGTACCATTGGTCACGTTGACCACGGTAAAACTACGTTAACGGCTGCGATTTCTAAAGTATTATCAGATGCAGGTCTTGCAGAAGAAAGAGACTTCTCATCTATTGATAATGCACCGGAAGAAAAAGAAAGAGGTATTACTATTAATACTTCGCACATCGAGTACCAAACCGAAAACAGGCACTATGCACACGTAGATTGCCCTGGTCACGCAGATTATGTTAAAAACATGGTTACGGGAGCAGCGCAAATGGACGGTGCTATTATTGTGGTGGCTGCCACTGACGGCCCTATGCCTCAAACTCGTGAGCACATCCTTTTATCTCGTCAGGTAGGTGTACCTGCGTTGGTTGTGTTTATGAATAAAGTAGATTTGGTAGATGACCCCGAACTACTAGAATTAGTTGAAATGGAAATCAGAGAACTACTTTCTGAATACGATTTCCCTGGAGACGATATTCCTGTAATTGCCGGTTCGGCACTTGGTGCCCTAAACGGTGAAAAAGAATGGGTTGACAAAGTAATGGAATTAATGAAAGCGGTGGATGAGTACATTCCTCTTCCTGAACGTGCTGTGGACAAAGATTTCTTAATGCCTGTCGAAGATGTATTCTCTATTACCGGTCGTGGTACTGTAGCTACCGGGCGTATCGAACGTGGTGTTATTAACACAGGCGACCCCGTAGATATTATCGGTATGGGTGCCGAAGATCTTAAATCTACTGTAACAGGTGTGGAAATGTTCCGCAAAATTCTTGACCGTGGCGAAGCCGGTGATAACGTAGGCCTTCTATTAAGAGGTATCGAAAAAACCGACATCAAGCGTGGTATGATTATCTGTAAGCCTGGTTCGGTGAACCCTCACGATAAATTTAAAGCCGAAGTTTACGTGCTTTCAAAAGAAGAAGGTGGCCGTCATACGCCATTTTTCAACAACTATCGTCCTCAGTTCTACTTCAGAACAACAGACGTAACAGGAACCATTAAACTGCCTGAAGGTGTTGAAATGGTAATGCCTGGCGATAACGTAACCATTGAAGTTGAGTTACACAATGCCATTGCCATGGAAAAAGGTTTACGTTTTGCCATCCGCGAAGGAGGTAGAACTGTAGGATCTGGTCAGGTTACCGAGATTCTTTAATCCTTAAATTTAAAATAATTGCAAGTGCGTTTCATATTTTTTTGAAACGCACTTGTGTTATAATAATAAAATGGTATTTTTGCACTCCCAATTTGGGTGGTGCCACCATACGGGTGTAGCTCAATTGGTAGAGTAGTGGTCTCCAAAACCATTGGCTGGGAGTTCGAGTCTCTCCACCCGTGCAAAATTTTAACTACTGTAGTAAGATGCAAAAGTTGAGTAAGTTTATAAAAGAATCGGTTATAGAAATGCGTGATAAAGTTTCTTGGCCAAAGTATAAAGATTTACAAAGTAGCTCCGTACTAGTACTGGTTGCTTCGGTAATCTTTGCTTTAATGATTGGCCTGTTCGATTACGCTTTCAATAATTCGATGGACTGGTTTTATAACGCATTTTAATCCTACATAAATGAGCGAATTAAAATGGTATGTACTACGGGTAGTTAGCGGTAAAGAAAAGAAAATTAAACTTTACCTCGAAACCGAAGTGGAAAGAGAAAAATTGCAGGAATATATAGCACAAGTGCTCATTCCTTCAGAAAAAGTGTACGAAATCCGCAATGGTAAAAAACGAGTGCGCGAGCGCAACTTTTTTCCCGGCTACGTACTGCTAAATGCCGACCTTACACATGGCGAGGCAAACCACTTGGTAAACTCTATTCCGGGTGTAATTGGTTTCTTAGGCGAAGGAGCCGGCACCTCTAAAGTACCCGTGCCCTTGCGCGAAAAAGAAATTAATCGCATAATGGGTAAGGTAGAGGAAGTAGAGGATACCGAAGAAAAATTAAACGACCCCTACATTGTAGGCGAATCAGTGAAAGTGATGGATGGTCCTTTCAGTGGCTTTACCGGCAATATTGAAGAGGTTTTTGAAGAAAAGAAAAAGCTTAATGTGATGGTGAAAATCTTTGGACGTAACACCCCCGTTGAGCTTAACTATATGCAAGTAGAAAAAATAGATTAAGAGGAAAATGGCTAAGGAGATTAGTGGATATCTGAAATTACAAATTAGAGGAGGCGCAGCAAATCCTTCTCCTCCGGTAGGTCCTGCACTAGGTAGTAAAGGGCTTAACATTATGGAGTTTTGTAAGCAATTTAATGCGCGTACGCAGGATAAGCAAGGGCAGGTTTTACCGGTATTGGTTACTATTTATGCCGATAAATCGTTCGATTTTGTTATTAAAACACCCCCGGCTCCGGTAATGATACTCGAAGCAGCTAAGAAAAAGAAAGGCTCGCCAGAGCCTAACCGTAACAAAGTAGCTTCAGTTACCTGGGATCAGGTAAAAACCATTGCCGAAACCAAAATGCCCGATTTAAATGCATTTACCATTGAGTCGGCCATGAAAATGGTAGCCGGTACCGCTCGTAGTATGGGTATAACTGTTTCGGGTACTGCACCCTGGGCTAATTAAGAAATATTAAAATGGGAAAGTTAACAAAAAATCAAAAAGCACAGCTCGAAAAGGTAGATGCCGAAAAGGAATACGCCATAAGCGATGCTTCTCAACTGGTTAAAGACATCACATTTACCAAATTCGATGCCTCCGTTGATTTAGATATCCGATTAGGGGTTGACCCCCGTAAAGCCGACCAAATGGTACGGGGCGTTGCTACCTTACCACATGGTACCGGTAAAGATTTAAAAGTATTAGTGCTTTGCACTCCCGATAAAGAGCAAGAAGCCAAAGAGGCCGGTGCTGATTACGTAGGGCTTGACGAGTTTATTACTAAAATCGAAGGAGGATGGACCGATATCGATGTAATAATTACCATGCCTACCGTAATGGCCAAAGTAGGTCGCTTAGGCCGTGTGTTGGGGCCTCGTGGACTAATGCCCAACCCAAAATCGGGAACCGTTACTCTAGATGTGGCCAAAGCAGTTAAAGAAGTTAAAAGTGGTAAAATCGACTTTAAAGTTGATAAAACCGGAATTATTCATGCCAGCATTGGTAAAGTATCCTTCGATGCAAAAAAAATTCAGGAAAATGCCGAAGAGGTATTAAACACCATCGCCCGGCTAAAACCTGCCTCGGCTAAAGGCACCTACTTTAAAAGCATTAGCCTGTCAAGTACCATGAGTGCCGGTATTAAAATAGATAAAAATTCACTTCAAGGTTTATAAGTCATGACTAAAGAAGAAAAAGTACAAGTAGTTAAAGAATTGGCCGGTAAATTCGAAGAAAATGATTTCTTCTACATTACCGATGCATCGGGCTTAACCGTTGAGCAAGTGAATGCCTTTCGAAGACTATGTTTTGAAAAAGGGATAGAATACGGGGTGTATAAAAATACCCTTATCCAAAAAGCCCTCGAACAACTAGATACAGATTATACTGAGTTTTTTGATAAAGTATTAAAAGGTTTTTCTGGAATTATCTTTTCAAAAGAAGCCGGCAATATGCCCGCCAAAGTGATTAGAGATTTCCGAAAATCAGGCGTGGCCGAAGACAAACCTATGTTAAAAGGAGCTTCCATCGATTCCGATCTTTTCATAGGAGATGAACACCTGAAAATGCTAAGCGAGCTTAAATCTAAAAATGAGCTTATTGGCGAAATTATCGGGCTGTTACAATCGCCTGCTAAAAATGTGGTTTCTGCACTGCAAAGTGGTGGAAGTACATTGGCAGGGCTTGTTAAAACCTTGTCTGAACGTGAAAATTAGTGTTGAATATTTAAAAATTAACAAATAAAATGGCAGATTTAAAAGCATTCGCTGATCAGTTGGTAAACCTAACTGTAAAAGAAGTAAACGAACTAGCTGAAATCCTTAAGGAAGAGCATGGTATTGAGCCTGCTGCTGCAGCAGCTCCTGTAATGGTAGCCGGTGCAGCCGGTGGCGATGAAGGTGGTGCAGAAGAAAAATCATCTTTTGATGTAGTTCTTGTATCTCCGGGTGGAGCTAAACTAGCAATCGTTAAACTTGTAAAAGAACTAACCGGTCTTGGTCTTAAAGAAGCTAAAGAAGTAGTGGATAGCGCTCCTAAAGCTGTAAAAGAAGGGGTAGCTAAAGACGAAGCCGAGGCGCTTAAAAAGCAACTAGAAGAGGCTGGAGCTGAAGTTGAATTGAAGTAAACTTTGGTGGCTTTTGATAAGGCCTAAAATTTATTAGGCCCCTTTTTCGATGTACATTGGAATAGGGGTCTTTTCCTGTTTGTACTAAATTTAGTGCAAACCCATTTCGCAGGCTTGCCTGCATATTTTAACTTTAACTATATAAAGTTTTGGCAACAGCAATTCAATCCGAAAGAATTAACTTTTCTTCCATTAAGAAAATCATCGACTACCCAGATTTCCTGGATATTCAAGTAAAATCATTTCAGGATTTCTTTCAATTAGAAACTCCTGCCGAAAAACGTGAAAACGAAGGGCTTTTTAAAGTTTTTTCCGATAACTTCCCTATCTCCGATTCACGCGACATCTTCCTGTTGGAATTTGTCGATTACCTGGTTGACCCACCTAAGTATTCGGTAGATGAATGCATCGATAGAGGGCTAACCTACTCCGTGCCTTTAAAAGCAAAATTACGCTTATCGTGCAACGATGACGACAACGAGGATTTTGAAACCATTGAACAAGAGGTGTTCTTGGGCAATATACCCTACATGACCGAAAAAGGCTCCTTTGTTATTAATGGTGCCGAGCGTGTTATCGTATCCCAACTTCACCGTTCGCCCGGTGTTTTCTTTGCGCAAAGTAAACACACCAATGGTACCAAGTTGTACTCAGCACGTATCATCCCTTTTAAAGGTTCTTGGATTGAATTTGCCACCGATGTAAACAATGTAATGTATGCGTACATCGATCGTAAAAAGAAATTCCCCATAACCACTTTATTACGTGCCATCGGTTTTGGTACCGATAAAGATATTCTCGACCTCTTTGAGCTTTCCGAAGAAATGGAAGCTAAAAAGGCGAACCTTAAAAAAGCCATTGGCCGTAAACTGGCCGCCCGGGTGCTTAATACCTGGACCGAGGATTTTGTAGATGAAGATACCGGTGAAGTGGTTTCTATCGATCGACACGAAGTGCTGCTCGAACGCGACCACGTAATCGAAGAAGAAGATATTGAGCTAATCCTGGAAAGCGGTACTAAGTCAGTTATTCTACATCGTGAGGATGTAAATGTAACCGATTTTACCATCATTTTTAATACCCTGGCCAAGGATAACTCCAACACCGAGAAAGAAGCCGTTGAAACCATTTACCGGCAGCTTCGTAATACCGAAGCTCCGGACGAAGGCACTGCCCGCGACTTAATTAACAACTTGTTCTTTAGCGATAAACGCTACGATTTAGGTGAAGTAGGGAGGTATCGGATTAACCGTAAGCTAAAGTTAGACATGGAACAAGACAGCCGTGTGCTAACTAAAGATGATATTATCCATATTATCAAATACCTCATTACCCTTATTAACTCTAAAGCAGTTGTGGATGATATCGACCACTTGAGCAACCGGAGGGTAAG
Source organism: Cyclobacteriaceae bacterium (assembly GCA_026994125.1). Taxonomy (GTDB): domain Bacteria; phylum Bacteroidota; class Bacteroidia; order Cytophagales; family Cyclobacteriaceae; genus JAKISE01. The sequence goes on from JALWRJ010000187.1 coordinate 6,877, forward strand.
AACCGTAGGCGAACAACT
>JALWRJ010000188.1 GCA_026994125.1 Cyclobacteriaceae bacterium
GGCTATACCAACGGTAATGGTTAAGCGTTGTTTTATTTTCATGTTTTAATTTCTTCTCTTTTGCTACTAATAAGCCGGGTAACGGAGTTCCAGGCAAAGGTAAAAAACTCAAACCCTTCGCTCGAAATACGCCCTTGTACAGCATCGCTTACAATTTGGTTTACCAGTTCAAAATGTTCTTCGTTTAGTTTTTCCAACTCATTGGTAGTTTTACATTGTTCTACATTTACCTTAATCGAAAGCAGTTGTTCGTTATAGGCATTTAGCCGCTGGTGCTTGGCTCGGTTAAACATTTGCAAAAAACTGGAACCGGCAAGCAAAATAAGGGATAGAATAAAAGCCAAAAACTCGGCATTTTTCTGAAAAAAATTGGGTTTTTCTTTGTTTACAAAATCTATTAACCCCTGATGCCAGGGTAATAGTGCCGTTTGTTCGGGAATAGCAACAGCCGAAACCACATGCGTGAACTCTATCAATTCTCGTTTTCGGGTAAATAGGATGGAGGCAATAGTTTGTACCACATCGGGTGGCGTTTGACTGTTGGCCAACAGCATTTTTGTAACTCCTAGTGTATACACATCATTTTTTGGGTTGGGAGGGATGCCCTGATATGCACCACGGGGTATGATGGCTGCATGGTACATGGGGTAATTTAGTGTAATGGCCTTTGCCTGCGTAATAGATTTGCTATACACCGGATGGGTTAGGGCAAAGGTTCCTATTTCCGAATTATTGGCTTCTCTCACCCTAAAAATAGCATCTACATCACCGTTTTCAAACAGCCAGGTAGCCGATTTCCAGGTACTTATAATGGGTTTTATTATATTTTGATCCAGCCCAAAATGATCGCTGAGCTGTTGATAGGTATAGCTTTCGCCACTGCTTTTATAAGGGATGGCTATATGTAGGCCTTTTACTTCTTCAATATTTTCTATTTGAACAGTGTTGCGCACCAACAGGTTAAAGGTTTCTTCAAACAGGTTGGCCACTACATAGGCATTTTTACCAATTTTTAAATCGGCTTTTAAGGTGGCCATTTGTACCAGGTTTTCTTGTAACAAACGGGCGTTTACAACAGATCCCCGGGTGGGTACCAGTTTAACCTTAAAGTTATATGCTTCGGAGTTAATAATATTAGCTACTCCAAGCATTAGTTTATAACTTTCCGAAGTTTCTTCACCGGTGGCTATTACTATAAGAGGCTTTTCAGAATACTTACTTTTATAATACGAAAAGGCCGAAACGATTATGAGCAACAAAGAGGTAAGAATTACCAAAAGGTACTTGCCGTTTTTGCCTACAAATTGGAATATCATAGGCTAAAGATATAACCAGATATGAAGTTACAAAAACTTATAAGTTTTTATTTTACTACGGTTGTTGTATATATTTTTAGGAGGGTTGAAAATATACCAAGGTGTGGGAATCAAATATTGTTAAACAATTAGGTAAGATACATGTGTTGTTTGAACTCAGCAAACCAGTTGGGGCAATAGCCAAAATTGCCTAAACAATAATGATATTTATCATAGGTTATAGTATTTAAGGTTAATAGATTTGTATTTTTATTAATAGTTATTGGGCTGGTTAATAATATAAAAAGGCTATTTTATGCAATGGATAGGGAGTGGGTTTCGTTATATCTGCATTACAATGTTTTTT
>JALWRJ010000189.1 GCA_026994125.1 Cyclobacteriaceae bacterium
CAGGTAAAATGGTAACCCCTCCATCTTTAAGTTGAGTAGCATATTTATCAGCAATTAAGGCATTGGTTGCTTTAAATACATTACTGTTAAAAGGGCCACACAAGCCACGGTCCGAAGTAATAGCAATGATTAGCACCTGTTCCGGTTCTCGCACCTGGCTAAACACATTATCTTCGGTATCGAGACTAGCTGAGAGCCCCACCAAAATACTATCTAACTTTTGCGCATACGGACGCATTTGAATAATGCTATCCTGCGCCTTACGCAACTTGGCGGCCGCCACCATTTTCATAGCTTTGGTAATCTGTTGAGTAGATTGTACCGAAGTGATTCTGGTTTTTACTTCTTTAAGGTTTGCCATTTGTTATACATATTTATATACTTATAAACATTGCCGGATTCCATTCCGGCCTCTCCCTAAAATAAAAAATTACCTTTAAAAAAGGTGAAACCCCGGAACAAGTCCGAGGATATTATTTCCTATTTAGCGTAGTTTTTAGCTACTTCTTTGGCAACTGTTCTAAGCACATCGGTTAGTTGGTCGTCAAACTTGCCTTGCCCGAGGGCATCAATTACCTCTTTATGCTTATTATTCATTTCAGCCAAAAACTCTTTTTCAAAATCACGTGCTTTATCAACCGGTACGGGGTCTAACATACCCTTGGTAGAGGCAAAAATGATAGCCACCTGGTCGCCCACTTTGGCAGGCGCATACTGCGGTTGCTTTAATATTTCCTGGTTCTTCATGCCTCTGTCAATAGTAAGTTTGGTAGCCGCATCCAAATCCGAACCAAACTTAGCAAAAGCTTCAAGTTCTCTAAACTGAGCCTGATCTAATTTAAGGGTACCGGCCACCTTTTTCATAGACTTAACCTGAGCCGACCCACCCACACGCGATACCGAAATACCTACGTTAATAGCAGGGCGAATACCGGAGTTAAACAAGTTGGTTTCCAGAAATATCTGCCCATCAGTAATAGAAATTACGTTGGTAGGAATATAGGCCGAAACGTCTCCTGCCTGAGTTTCAATAATAGGCAGTGCCGTTAAAGAACCCCCTCCTTTTACCTTATCCTTTAACGAATCGGGCAGGTCGTTCATATTTTGAGCAATTGCATCGCTATCGTTCACCTTAGCAGCGCGCTCTAACAAACGTGAGTGCAAGTAAAATACATCACCGGGGTAGGCTTCACGGCCTGGAGGACGCCTTAATAAAAGCGACACTTCGCGATAGGCAACGGCTTGTTTAGATAAATCATCGTAAATTACCAAAGCAGGTCGGCCGGTATCTCTAAAGTACTCGCCAATGGCAGCTCCGGTAAAAGGGGCATAAAACTGCATAGGGGCAGGGTCAGAAGCTGAAGCTGAAACCACAACGGTGTAGTCCATAGCTCCTGCCTTGGTTAGGGCGGCTACAATGCCGGCCACGGTAGAAGCCTTTTGGCCAACGGCCACATAAATACAATAAACAGGCTCGCCTTTATCGTAAAATTCTTTTTGATTAATAATGGTATCGATAGCCACAGCTGTTTTACCGGTTTGGCGGTCACCAATAATAAGCTCTCGTTGCCCACGACCTATGGGTATCATAGAGTCGATGGCTTTAATACCGGTTTGCAATGGCTCGTTTACCGGCTGCCGATAAATAACCCCGG
>JALWRJ010000190.1 GCA_026994125.1 Cyclobacteriaceae bacterium
GTATTGGCTCCTACCCTGGATACCGGGAGTGACACTGACACCACGGCTAACTAAGAAATTAAGAAATTAATACTCAAAGGGGCTTAAGCCCCTTTTTTTATGCCAAAAAATAAGTGTAACTGCAATTTTGACTGCAATTTTGACACATTTTAAAATTGGCACATTTAATGATAATAGGGGGAGGTAACAAAAATTGAGTTTAATCAAAATTTTTATAAGATGTCTAACGTAAAAATCACACCATTAGCAGATAGGGTATTAGTATTGCCCGAAGCTGCCGAAGAAAAAACAGCATCAGGTATCATTATACCCGATACCGCCAAAGAAAAACCACAACGTGGTACCGTTGCAGCCGTTGGTAAAGGCAAAGCCGATGAGCCCATGACTGTAAAAGTAGGCGACACCGTACTTTACGGAAAATACTCAGGTACTGAGCTTAATGTTGAAGGTACCGATTATTTAATGATGCGAGAATCTGACATTTTAGCAATTGTTTAACCTGCTATACGCAGACCTAATTAAAAAATAAAAAATTATGGCAAAAGAAATAGTATTTGAAAGCGAAGCCAGAGGCCAGTTAAAAGCAGGTGTTGATGCACTTGCCAATGCGGTTAAAGTAACTTTAGGCCCTAAAGGACGAAATGTAATCTTAGATAAAAAATTCGGTGCCCCCTCGATTACAAAAGATGGGGTATCGGTAGCTAAAGAAATTGACCTAAAAGACCCGGTTGAAAACATGGGAGCCCAGTTGGTTAAAGAAGTAGCTTCTAAAACAGCCGATGATGCTGGTGATGGAACCACAACTGCTACTGTGTTAGCACAAGCTATTTACCAATTTGGTATAAAAAACGTAGCGGCCGGAGCTAATCCTATGGATTTAAAACGAGGAATTGATAAAGCAGTAGAAGCTGTTATTGCCAACCTCGAAAAACAAGCCAAGCATATTTCGAACAGCAACGAAATTGCACAAGTTGGGTCTATTTCGGCTAATAACGACCAAACCATTGGTAAAATGATTGCCGATGCCATGGATAAAGTTGGCAAAGATGGCGTAATTACTGTTGAAGAAGCACGAGGCACCGAAACCGAAGTTAAAACTGTAGAAGGAATGCAGTTTGACCGAGGCTACCTATCGCCTTACTTTGTAACCAATACCGACAAAATGGAAGCCGAAATGGAAGCGCCATATATTCTTATCTACGATAAAAAAATATCGGCCATGAAAGAATTGCTTCCTGTATTAGAAGCTGTTTCGCAAACCGGCAAGCCATTAGTAATTATTGCTGAAGATGTAGATGGCGAAGCATTAGCTACCTTAGTAGTTAACAAAATACGTGGCACTTTAAAAATAGCTGCCGTTAAAGCACCTGGTTTTGGCGATCGTAGAAAAGCTATGCTAGAGGATATTGCCATCTTAACCGGTGGTACAGTAATTTCGGAAGAGCGAGGTTACAAATTGGAAAACGCCACCATCGACTACCTGGGTACAGCCGAAAAAGTAATTATTGACAAAGATAACACCACTATTGTAAACGGAACAGGTGACAAAAAGAACATCGAAGCGCGCATCAACCAAATTAAGCAGCAAATCGAAAATACCACCTCCGATTACGATAAAGAAAAGCTGCAAGAACGCCTTGCCAAGCTTTCGGGTGGGGTGGCTATTTTATACATTGGAGCCGCTACCGAGGTTGAAATGAAAGAGAAAAAAGACCGGGTAGATGACGCATTGCATGCCACCCGAGCTGCCGTACAAGAAGGCGTAGTAGCTGGTGGAGGTGTAGCACTTATCCGAGCCATTAGTGCATTAGATAAAGTTAAAACCAGCAATGCCGATGAGGCTACCGGAGTTAACATAATTCGAAGGGCCATTGAAGCACCCCTTAGAACCATTGTTGAAAATGCCGGATTAGAAGGTTCGGTAATTGTTCAAAAAGTAAAAGAAGGTAAAGATGATTATGGCTACAATGCCAAAGACGATAAATACGAAAACTTAATTGCGGCCGGTGTAATCGACCCTAAAAAAGTAACTCGTTTGGCGCTTGAAAATGCCTCTTCAATTGCAGCCCTGTTATTAACTACCGAAGTAGTGGTGTCGGAAGAACCTGCGGACGAACCTGCAGCAGCCATGCCTCCTATGGGTGGTGGTGGCGGAATGCCCGGCATGATGTAAACCACATCTGCCACCGATTAAACTAAAAAAGCTCGTTCAAAAAATTGAACGAGCTTTTTTTTTGAATATTGCGAACTGTTAACCTGTATTCGGTTTTCAAACAACAAATCCGCTATACCTTTAACACTTTAAATTCAAACGGGATATCAACCAAATCCTTGTAATCGTGGCCTGCATCCAATATTTCCTCATCATCCTCTTCGTAAAACCACTCTACCTTAATTTGCTTATCCGGCATGCCTGTTAAACGTTCAAATTGCTTAAAGAAATCGACCAAACACTTGCTGGTGCTGGTATTAAAATACTCCAATACAACTCTAACAACAGTTTCAGGTTTAGGCTGTTCCAGATACCTATCCACCCAATTGCTCAACGATTTGTAAAAACTAATTGGGTTTTCGGGAATAGACTTACCCGTGATAGAAATAATTCCTGTGCTGGCTTTAAAATCCACTTCGGGTGTTCTGTCCGTTCTTTGTATAAAAACATCCTCCATTTAAGTATGCTTTGGGTAATTATAATTGAACATCTTCGGCACCGTGAGTTAGTTTTTTCAGGCGTTTCATAAACAATAATAAAAGTATGCCAAAGGCGCCTGTAAAAGCAAATATCATCATAAAAGTTCTAAACTCTATTTTGTTTTGCACCTCGAATACTTCAACACTACCCGAATACAACACATAATCTACTTTTTCCTGCCCTTTTCGAACAGCCTCAGCTTTGGTGCCATCGTAGCCAAAGCGGGTAATTACGGTGTACTCTTTTTGGTCAGGAATACTTTGCAAATAATCTTTTAAATGTGTTTCGTTTTTGGCATCTAAAGCAAACATATTGGCTACATTAACACCATTTTTGGCCAATACTAATTGACCGTTTTCAATTTTCCCTTTAGTTACCAACTCAAAATCGTAACCCTTAGCCACCAGGGTATCAATGGTGGTAAAAGCCGATAAATCGGCCGAGGATTTTAAGCCGATTTCGATAGGCTCGGCTTGTGCACTTTCGCCAATTGAACCTGCCACTTTGTTACCCAACCCGGTAGCTGCAAAATATACGCCCATCATAATAGAAACGTACTTAACCGGAGCCACTTTGGTAATAAACGAAAGTGCTACCGGAGAAGCACTTAACTCGCCAATGGTGTGGAATAAATACGCCAAAATAAGCAATACCAACGCAGCTTTATCGCCATATTGGTGCACATCAGATGATGCCTTGGCCATAAACAAAAAGCCAATGCCCATAATAATGGTACCTACAGCCATTTTAAATAAAGAGGAGTTTTCTCTACCCCACTTTGCCCATAAAATCCAAAAGCCGCCAACCATGGTACCAAAAATCATTATAAACATGGCATTTACCGATTGGAACACCGAGGCAGGAATTTCGTATGGATTTGTAAACACATTATTATAGAACCTAAGCAGGTAGTACACCACGGTAAGCACCACGGTAAGCAGGGCAAATAGTTTTGCGGTATCGTTCTTTTTGATTATATCAACAACGGTTTTAATAGCTAAAAAGCCTATAAATACGATAAACAGGGCATCAATGTAAAATAATGATACCACCCGGTCTATTTTATCGCGGGTATAGATATTCATTAACCCACCTGCTTGCTCAAAAGCCCCCCAAAAAACAATTACAATTAAAAAAGAAAGGATGAGCACCACAAAACGGTCTTTTTCGATGCTATCTATATCCTTATAAATCATCATTAAAAAGCCAAAAACCAGGGCCAGAAACACCCCTAGGGCAGCATAAGCGAATACCTCAGTACCCGAAGCATAACGGAATGCTAAAAACACACTTGCCACGGCCAACAGCAAGGTAATAGTAAGCTGCAAGGGGCTCTTTATTAAATTAGTTAGCAATTCGCCAAACGAGGAATCTTCACCGTTTTGCTTGCCTTCAGTTTTACTTGGAGGTTCACCAATACCTTTTAAATACTTGCCTCCCCAAACAAAGGTAATTTGCCCCAATAGCATGCCAAAGCCAGCCAGGCCAAAGCCATAATGCCAACCAATGGTTTCGCCTACAGCCCCCACTATTAATGAAGCCAAGAATGCACCCACATTTATTCCTATATAAAACAACGTAAAACCTTGGTCTCTGCGTGGGTCGCCTTGTTTGTATAAGCCACCCACCATGGTTGAAATATTGGGTTTTAAGGCACCTACCCCTAAAATAATAAGTAACAAACCGGTATAAAAAGCCCACAGGGTTTCTACTGCCAATATGCCATGGCCTGCCACTAATATTAAACCGCCCACTAGTACGGCTTTCTTTTGCCCAATAAATTTATCGGCCAAAATACCGCCCGGAATTGACATTACATACACCAGCATAGTGTACCAGCCATAAAGAGCTAGGGCGCTACCGTTGGTCCAGCCCAAGCCGGGGTTAAACAGCTTGGTAGCTGAAGTTACCATGTACAAGGTAAGAATAGCACGCATACCGTAGTAGGAAAAGCGCTCCCACATTTCGGCAAAAAACAAAATAAAAAGCCCTTTGGGGTGCCCAAAAAGCTCGTCAGATATAGGTTGGTTTGTATTCATTATATTGAAATAGTTTTTATAAAATCACTTATTTAACATCTCCCATCCATTTTCGTAACAGCCCCGAGGTAACAACAAAAGTTAACCCTACCCCTACTCCCATCCATACAACGGAACTAAATAAATCAGGTAATTGGGTCACGTCATTAGAATCAAAATTACCGGCAAATTGCCCAGCAATCAGGTTACCCAAAGAGGCTCCCACAAACCAAATCCCCATCATTTGCCCCACATATTTTTTGGGAGCCAATTTGGTAGTTGCACTCATTCCTACAGGGCTTAAGGTAAGCTCTCCAACTGAATGCAAAAAATAGGTTAGAATTAGATAGCCCATACTAGCTGCACCTGCTGATATTGCAGCAGCTTTTGCGGCAAATATCATTACCCAAAAACCACTAGCCATTAAAATTAACCCAAAACCAAATTTTAATGGAGTACTGGGGTTTAAATTTTTTGCCGCAAGTTTAACCCATAAAGTACCCATTAAAGGAGCTAAAACAATTATAAAAAATGGATTTACATTTTGAAGCCAACCTGGTGGCATAAGGTATCCAAATAATGAACGGTCGGTGTAATCACGTGCAAATAAATTAAGAGTAGAGCCGGCCTGCTCAAAACCTGCCCAAAAAGTAGCAGCTCCTAAAAATAAAATAAAAATTATAACAACTTGTTTTTTGTCTTGCACACTTATTCCTCCGTTTACAATTATATTAAGCAAATAAACAAAGGTAATTCCAGGAATCAGGTAAGTCATTGATTCGGCCACACCTTCTGCAGTGGTTAAATCTACCCAACCTTTCCATTGAGCAAGACCAAGAAGCAGTACACTTAGGCCAACAATTATGTAAGCTCCAATGGGGTGGCTTTTAGTGCCATTACCTTCTATCGATTTATCTTTCCCTTTGGCTTCTAATCCAATAGTGCCCAATTGCTTGTTTCCTGTAAGTTTATATTGTAGTAACCCAAAAAACATACCTATGGCAGCCAGGCCAAACCCATAATGCCAGTTCCACTGTGCAAAAAGGCTAACAAACGTTTGCCCTAAAAAAGAACCTAAATTTATCCCCATATAAAACACAGAAAAACCTGCATCTCTTCTTGCTCCTCCCTCAGGGTACAAATCGGCAACCATTGTACTAATATTAGGTTTTAAAAAACCGGTTCCAAAAGCTACAAAGGCAAGTCCGAGGATAAATATTGTTTTGCTACCAGGTATCGCAAGCAATCCATGCCCTATCATAATTAAAACACCTCCATTCCAAACTGCTTTACGTTGGCCAATCATATTATCGGCAATCCAACCACCAGGCAATGTTAACAAATATACTGCAGCAGTATAAAGCCCGTAAATGGCTCCTGCTTCAACGTTTGATAAGCCTAAGCCGTGCTGAGCTACTGTAGTCGTCATAAATAAAATAAGAATGGCGCGCATTCCATAATAGCTGAAACGTTCCCACATTTCAGTCATAAACAAGGTCATTAATCCCCTTGGATGACCAAAAAAGGTTTTTGCATTAGATTGGTTTGAAGTCATTTGTGTTAAGTTTTCTTACAAAAGCCACCAAAGTACTACGCTCAATTAATTAAAACAAGCACATCTTAAATGTTTGGCAGTAGAATTAAGGCAACTGCCAATAAGTTGTAATATTTATATTTTTAGTTGGTTATTACTATTTTATTTTATTCTGAGCTTAGCAACTAATTATTGAATAGTTCTGCCAATAAAATTGTAGCTTTGCGAGCAACTTTTAACCCGTTAATTAACCAAGTAATATGTTAAATTTTGAAGTTACCCCTAAGAATGCTTCGTTGGAGGCATTGGGTATAAAAAATGCCAGGTTGCATTGGAACCTGCCCCCCGAAAAACTAGCCGAAATTTCGATTGAAAAAGGGTTAGCGACTCGAGCAAGTAGCGGAGCCATTAATGTACTCACCGGTGAGTTTACCGGACGTTCGCCTAAAGACCGATTTATTGTTAAAGATGCCAGCAGTGGCGAGCACACTAGGGATAGTCGCAAAGCCAAACGCAAGGAAGATGCGGAAAAACGCAAAGCCTTACAGCCCAAACGCAATCAGCTCAAAAAATTAGAGCAACGCTTAGAGAAGC
>JALWRJ010000191.1 GCA_026994125.1 Cyclobacteriaceae bacterium
CAAAAAAAGCACGCACCGCAGCTTGGGCAGCCTTTATTGATGAAGAAAAAGAGGCGCAGGCAACGGTAGCAACTTTATTGGAAAACCTGGCGCAAGCCAGTAAAGATAAACAAATTGAAAACATTAAAAACGAGTTGGCCGGAGCTATTAATCCTCTAAAGTTAGATTCGGTAAAAGCTGCGAAGCGGGCATTACGGGTAGTTAGAGGCCAGGGCTTGCCCGAACAAAAAGCCTTGGCTCAATGGCTGGCTGCCTTTTTAGCCAAGGCCGATGAAGATTATGGATCGCATTTATATAGCGAATCGGTTCAGGCAGCTTTACAGGTGCCGGCTGTACCGGCTGCCTACGATACCAACTCTCAAATTGTAGATGGCCGCCAGGTATTGCAAGCCTGCTTTGATGCCGCTTTAGCCCGAGACCCACGCGTGCTGGCCTTTGGCGAAGATGTAGGTAAAATAGGAGACGTAAACCAAGCCTTTGCCGGCCTACAGGAAAAATATGGAAAACTAAGAGTAGATGACACCGGAATTAGGGAAACAACCATTATTGGTCAGGGGATAGGTTTGGCTTTACGCGGACTAAGGCCGATTGCCGAAATTCAATACCTCGATTACCTGGTGTATGCCTTACCTACCTTAACCGATGATTTGGCTACCTTGCAATACCGAACCAAAGGCGGGCAAAAAGCTCCCTTAATTGTTCGAACCCGGGGCCACCGACTCGAAGGGGTGTGGCACTCAGGTTCGCCCATGGGTATGCTATTGCATAGCTTGCGAGGCATTTATTTACTTACCCCGCGCAACATGACTAAAGCAGCCGGTATGTATAATACCATGCTGGCTTCGGACGATACAGCCTTGATGATTGAAAGCCTGAACGGATACCGGTTAAAAGAAAAAATGCCTGCCAATATTAGTGAGTACAAAGAACCTATTGGTGTGCCTGAAGTATTGCGTGAAGGCCATGATGTAACCCTGATTACCTATGGCTCGATGTGCCGCATAGTAATGGATGCCGCACAGCAATTAGAAGAAGCCGGCATTTCGTGCGAAGTAATTGATGTACAAACCCTTATGCCGTTTGATGTGCACCATGCAATAGTTGAATCGGTTAAAAAAACCAACCGGGTGGTTTTTGCTGATGAAGATGTGCCCGGTGGAGCCAGTGCTTATATGATGCAAAAAGTGTTAGAAGAACAAGGCGGGTACCGGTTTTTAGACTCGGCTCCGGTAACGGTAACCTCTAAAGAACACCGCCCGGCATACGGCTCAGATGGAGATTATTTCTCTAAGCCTAATGCCGAAGAGGTTTTTGATAAGGTGTATAATCTTATGCACGAAGTTGAACCCGTAAAATACCCTGAAATTTATTGATGTATCGATTTATATTTTTAGCATTACCATTTTTAGTATTGCTGGGTTGCACTAGTAAAACCGAACATGCCAAATTAACCTTTTTGCTTAAAGGGAATAAAGCACTGGAAAAAGGCAATTTAGAAAAGGCACATTTTTTTTATAACGAGGCCATTAAAACCGATAGCACTTTTATTGATGCCTATTTAAATAACGCGTTGGTATTGCAACAACAAGGTAAGTTATACGATGCCGTTACCATGTACGATGCTGTATTGGAGTTAGTTCCGCAAGATATGCCCACCCTTTATAAGCGAGCTAATTTGTATTTGGAGTTAGACCAATATTACCGTGCTTTAGACGATGCCAAAGCCTTGTTGCCTGACTGGGTCGATTCGGCCAATGTATATTTTGTACAGGGGCTTGCATACACAAGATTGCATAACTATGCCAAGGCGTTGCAAGCGTTTAAAACCTCCTTAACCAAAGACCCTAGCCTGGCCGAAGCCTATGTAAATATGGGCAATGTATTTTATTATGCCCACCAGCCCGATTCGGCCAAAATTTACTTAAACAAAGGGCTTACCATAAACAAAAACCAACCCAATGCGTACAATACCTTGGGTCTATTGGCACTACAACAAGGAAACAATGAGCTAGCTATACATTATTTTGATGAAGCTTTACAGTTGGCTTCCGGTAACGCTTGGTATTTGAATAACAAAGGGTATGCTTATTTACAACTGCATCGCTTAGATTCGGCCGAATACCTGATAAATACCAGCATGAAATTAGACCCCTATAACGCCTGGGTGTATCGTAATAAAGGCCTGTTAGAAAAAGATAAAGGTAATAACAGCAACATGCTAAAATATTTAAAAAAGGCATATCAGATGGATAAAGGGGTAGATAATTTGATGACTGATTTAGCTGAGGCTTATTTTTTAAACGGGCTAAATACAAAGGCTTGCGAAATGCTTGAACAACTTCCTGATTCGGTTGTTTTGGCTAAAAAGAAACTATATTGTAGCAACTCTTCTCATTAAAAATATAACTTAATTTAGGTTATATATAAATTTAACAAATCTATATGGCTAAATATACCTAAATGTAGGTATTGTGTTGGTTTGGTTTTCTTTTGAATTTTGATAGTGAAATTTATCTTCTATTAAAATTTAAAATGCCATGAAAAGGATTAATAAATTAATCACGCTTATTTATGTTGTTGTTTTGGGCCTATTGGTAAGTGCGCATGCCCTTGCACAAACCACCATAAGCAAAATACCCTTTCAAGGATCGTTGTACGACCAGGGCAACCCGGTAAATGGGACCAAAACTATGGTGTTTACCATATCAGCAGTAGGCTGGACGGAAACCCAATCGGTAACTGTTGTAAATGGCTTGTATTCAGTTGTTTTGGGTGCTGTTACCCCTTTTCCTACTACTTTATTTGATGGGGTGGATGGGCAATCTATGGAAATCACAGTAGATGGCACCAGCATGGGCAGTGTTAATGTGTATGCCCCTTTTCAGGGCATTCCTCCCTTAACAGACTCGAATGTAACCAAAGACATAACAGGATTACCAGACTCTGTTGGGTTTTATTCAAAACTGATAGGGGCACAGGACCCTTCCAATACTTCATTTTTTCAGGTAGCTGTTCAGGGATTGGCTAATACCAACGGGAATAATGTGGGGGTTAATGGAGAATCATGGAGTTCATCTGGAAGTTGGCAAATTGGTATTAGAGGAGTAGCCAATGGTGATGGTACCGGCCCACGATATGGGCTTCGGGCAGAAGTATTTGGAACCAACTCAGGTTATAGTGTGGCCGGAATAGGGTACAACCTAATAACTCCACCAGACAATGCCACGGTTACCGGCCTTTATGGGCGTACGTTTAATGGTGGTTTAAATACCTACAGCATGGGCCTCAGGGGTAGAGCTCAGGGAACCGGGGGTATCAATATTGGCGTAAAAGGAGAAGCTTTAAACGGAGATGAAAACTGGGCCGGCTGGTTTGAAGGTGATGTTAAGATAACAGGCAACCTTTCATTAGATGGTGCCAATCTATCCAATTCAAGTTTAGTTAATTTAAATATCTCCGACCCAGCCATTTTGGGTGGCCAAAGCTTTGCCGATATTTCTATTGCCAACGACCCAGGTGGAGCCGACCCAACGGGCTATAGCAGCCAGATGTTTTTGCAAGGCAACAATACTCCTAACGTTCAGTTGGGAGGCCAAAGCTGGACCAATAATAACTTGCCTTTTATGAACCTATTTGGTTCAACACCCGATGGAGGGGGCTGGTATCAGGCTAACTTAACCATGAATGTAGATACCGATGGTACCTTTGAAGCAGGAAATATTGGCTTACATAAATCTGATATTGTAGGGCAAACAGTAGAAACCACCATTAATTTTGATGGTATGTTGGGTAGTATATCAGCTAGAGCGTTCGACTTAAATAATGGTGTAAATGGCTTTGTAAATATGGGAGCTAAATCCTGGGAAGGAAACAATGGCAACCGTAGGGGGTTTTTACATTTACAAGGTACTGAAGACGGCTTACCTAATGCCGATTCGCAAAGAATTTTTCTTGAAGTAAATGATGACGGTAGCGGTAGCTATGGATTTTTAGGGCTTAAAAATTACCAAGACGATGGTGGCGGAAATGGTGCAATAACAGTATCGTTAAATGGAGATAATGGTTCTATATATCTTGCAAGAGATGCCGGATATGTTAATTTGAATGGACAAAATGGCACAGTAGATGCATCGGGTGATATGAGTGGAAACATACTAAGAGCAAATGAATTTAGTTTGAACAATGGAAAAGTTAGTGTTTCCTCGGCAAATAATGGCAATGGAGATTTTGGTGTTATGAATCTCGAATCACCGGTAGGAAACAGTAATAGAATTAGTATGGGCTTTGCCGATGTTGGTGAAAACTCAGGATATATAAGTATATGGCAAGACAATGGTGGAGGAAGTGATGAATATGTATTGATGAATACAGTACAAGGAGGGCCTGGAGGAGCACTTTTTGGATCGCTGTTTTTAAAAGATGATTTAGGAAATACAGTAAGTATAAATGGGTATGGGGATATAGGTGCCTCCGGCACCATTACGGCCCCAACCATTACACAAACTTCCGACCGTAGGTTTAAAAAGAATATTGAACCTATTTATAATGCCCTTGGCAATACCCTCAAACTTAGGGGCGTTTCCTACCAATGGAAAGATAATAGCAAACCCCAGCGCAAGCAAATTGGGGTAATTGCTCAGGAACTAGAAGCAATATATCCTGAGTTTGTACATACCGATGAAAAAGGGTATAAGTCGGTAAATTACGCCCAAATAACGGCTGTGCTTATTGAAGCCGTAAAAGAACTTAATGCCAAAGTAGAAGCCTTGGAAGGTAAAAACGAAAACCTGAAAGCGGCCTTAACCAAGGTAGAAGCCTTAGAAACGCAAATAAAAAGATTTGAGGAATTACTTTCCGGAGCTAAACCACAAGCAAAGGATGTAACCGCCTCTAGGTAAACAATGGGTTTCAACTTAAACACAAAAAAAGATGAAAAAGTTTGTTTACATTTTGGTTTTACTGTGGTTACCCGGCCATTGGTTGCAAGCACAAGTAGTGCAGGTACGCAGTACTACCTCCAACGGGGCTTCCTGGTTATCGGGTGGAGTTTATACCCAATTTGGTGTGGCTGGTCAGTATAGCGTATCTAATACCCTACAAGGTGGAAATTTTACCGGAAATGCAGGGTTTTTATATTATCAAAATCCACAACAAGCACAAAATCAGGCTCCGGTGGCCTTGGGCGATAGTGCTAACTTTTACCTGGATATGGCCGGCACCCTGGAATTGAAAGGCTACGATCAGGAAAATGATACCATTGAGTACATCGTTACCTTGCCTCCTGCACAATTAAACAGTAGTGCCGGAGGGGCCTACAACCAATTGCTCTCCTTTAGCCCAAAAGCGGGCTTACTTCCGGGAACGGTATATCAGGATTCGCTTAAATTTAAGGTTAAAGAGGTGGCTACCGGTGTTTTTTCTAACGAAGCTACGGTGCTGTTTCAATTTATGCTGGACGACACCCCGCACTATATTTTAGCATTAGATAGGGTGACCAATCAATTTACCGTGCAGTTTATAGATACCGTTAAAAACGCATCTTATATCTTGGATATTAACTATTACGACCTTTCGGATATTGCTAATCCGGTATTTGTACCCATTATTCAATCAGAAATACAGTTAGCTGATTTTACGGGTACAAACGATACCCTGGCTTATACGTTTAGCGTGGATGAAACCGTACACAGCTACCTGTTTAGTGCCAACCAGGTATTTACAACGGTATTGGTTACCAGCAATACAGGTTTTTCTGATTTTGCTGCGTATATGCTTGATAATTCAGGTGCCGGCAGGGTTTCCGGTTCGGCCGATGGCCAGTTTTGGGTAATGGGTAGTGAACAAACCGTACCTGAAGGCGAAACCGTAAATTTAAATATGATGGCAGTTGAGTTTACCGATGCTGATTTGACCAATGCCACCATCGAAATACTTTCGCAACCCAACCATGGCCAGGTGGGCCATGTGGTGCAAATCGAAATGCAGCCCAATTTAATTACCTGGGAAATTCCTTATACATCAACCGGAGAAACAGGAGGGTTGGATTCTTTACTGTTCCGGGTGTTTCATCCGGGCAGAAACGAGTTCGATTCTACCTATACGGTAGTAGAAATAATAAATGTGAACGACCCACCTGAAATCGATGAAGTATTCGATAAGCAAGTACTGGAAGATGAAGTGTTAACATTTACAATACCATTTAACGACCCCGACAACGAGGTTGGGATTAGTGTTGCCTCCAGCGATGATTCTAAAGTACAGGTATTTACCACGAATAATGAACTTACCATTAGCCCGGCTTTAAATTTTACCGGTGAGGCCACCATAACTATAACGGTAAAAGAACTAAATACCGATGAGTTATTTGCCGCAGTTGAATCTTTTTCAGTGGAAGTACTACCGGTAAATGATGCGCCTACCATGAATGCCATTGCCAACCAGGTAATAAACGAAGATACTAACCTTCAATTGGTACTAAGTGCGTTAGATGTGGATAATGAACTGCAACAATTCGATTTTTTAGCTACCATCGATAACCCGGGCATAGCCCAGGCCAGCATTACAGGCAATGTGCTAAACATAGTACCGGCAAAGGATGCCAATGGCACTATTACTGTATCGGTAACTGCCGATGATAAATCTGGTGCACCCAATGCTACCTCCGAACCACTAGAGTTTACGGTAGATATAACCCCGGTAAACGATGCTCCTGAAGTAATTAATGCCTTGGCTACCCAGGTATTGGTGCAAGATTTTCCGGGCTACGATATTGACTTGAGCACTGTATTTGCGGATGCGGAAACAGCCGTAACCGATTTGCAATATTCAGTGGC
>JALWRJ010000192.1 GCA_026994125.1 Cyclobacteriaceae bacterium
CCGCAAAGCCATATCCGGCATAGGAGCCTGTTCGTGATAGGATGGCCGTGTTGATGCCTACCAATTCGCCTTTGCGGTTTACCAAAGCTCCCCCACTATTGCCCGGGTTAATAGCTGCATCGGTTTGTATAAACGATTCAATAGGAAACTTATCTTTAACAATATTCAGTGCTCTGGCCTTTGCACTTACAATACCGCTGGTAACGGTTGAAGTAAGGTTAAAAGGGTTGCCCACCGCAATTACCCCTTCGCCTACTTTTAGATCCCGCGAACTGCCTAAAGGAATTGCACGTAAATTTTTGGCTTCAATTTTAAGTACCGATAGGTCTGTTGAAGGGTCGGTGCCAACAAGTTTGGCCGGGTAGCTGTCTTTTCCTATAATTACTTCAAGCTTATCGGCATCGGCTACCACGTGGTTGTTCGATACAATATACCCATCCTGACTAAAAATAACCCCCGATCCACTGCTTATGCTTTGAGTAGTGCGGTCGCCATCGTAAAAAAACATGTCCATAAACGACATGCGGTAGATGTGCTCCGAAATATTTTTAATGTACACCACGCTTTGAGTACTGGTGCGCGAAGCTTCTACAAAATCGGCATCTTCAACTGTATTTTCTAATTCAGGTTGGTTTTGTTGGTGCAGTAAGGTGGCTTTAGGTGCATTATTAGTATGATGATCTGCGATTTCGGTAAATGGAGGATGGTTATCTAAAGGTTCGGTTGCTTTTTGGTATAAAAAGGCTCCAAAAAAACCGGCTGTGGTACTCAACAGTATGGTGGCAGGTATATTTTTCATGGTCTTAATATTTAATTAACAGCAAGTAGAAACTTTACCCTACTTTCTACGAATTCAAAAGGTAAATAGTATGCCGTTTATAACAAATTTAGTACCAGCTCAATTGATTGCCATTTTGTCGTGTTTGGGTTGCTTTTCTGTTATAGTTTTGCACTATGGGTATTCGAGCTTTACTAAGTAAGCCATTTGCAAAAATTGTGGTAGCTAATCAGCAAAAATGGGCTGCCCGGCCGGGTAGTTTTCAACAAAAAATTTTTAAGGAACTCCTCAATAAAGGACAGCAAACGCTGTTTGGAAAAGACCACCGGCTACACCAAGTACAAACGCATAAAGAATTTACCCAAGCCGTACCGGTAAAAGATTACGAAGGTATAAAACCTTATGTTGATAAAATACTAACAGGTAAGCAAGATGTATTATGGCCGGGTGTGCCGGCTTATTTTGCCAAAACATCGGGCACTACCTCGGGTACCAAGTACATTCCTATTACAACCGATTCCATCCCTAACCACATTAACAGTGCACGCAATGCCTTGCTCAGCTATGTGCACGAATCGGGGCGTGGCAGTTTTTTAGATGGCAAGCTCATCTTTTTATCAGGCAGCCCGGTACTCGAAACCCGTGCCGGTATTCACACCGGCCGCCTGTCGGGCATTGTAAACCACCATGTACCCGGCTATTTGCGCACTAACCAAATGCCATCGTACGCTACCAATTGTATAGACGACTGGGAAGAAAAACTGGAGCGAATTATTGATGAAACAATAGATAAGGATATGACCTTAATTTCGGGCATTCCGCCCTGGGTACAAATGTATTTTGACAGGATTATTGAACGTACCGGAAA
>JALWRJ010000193.1 GCA_026994125.1 Cyclobacteriaceae bacterium
ATTAAAACTAACGGGCTGGAGGAGCCGCTTGTTTACGCAAAAACAGGCAACTGAAAGCCACCTTAAACAACTGGCAGCTCCCCGGGTTTTGCACCTGGCCACGCATGGTTATTTTAATCCAGAGCCTGTGGCCGGCTACAATAGCTTTACACAACTAATGATGCAATCGGGGGTTGTACTGGCCAAAGAAAACGGCTTAACTACTGGCCAAAACGATGGCATCCTTACCGCCTATGAGGTAACCGACTTAAACCTGGAGGCCAACGAACTGGTGGTGCTCTCGGCCTGCCAAACCGGCCTGGGTGTAAGCAAACCGGGTGAGGGAGTGTACGGCCTGCAGCGTGCCTTTGAAGTGGCAGGAGCCAACAATATACTCATGAGCTTGTGGAAGATAGACGATGTGGTAACCCGGGAGTTAATGGTGCAATTTTATATCCGATGGCTGCAAACAGGAGATAGCCGGGAGGCCTTTATACAAGCCCAGCAATACATCCGGCAGCAGTACCCGCAGCCCTACTACTGGGGTGCCTTTATAATGAATGGATTATAGGTGAACCTCTGAATGAGTACTTGGTGTTGGTGCGGGGTTGCCCTAACTTCATCATTTAGGGTTCGATAGTCAACATTCTTTAGGCTCTTTTTGGTACTACCTGTTTTGCTTGTTTGCATATCTTTCAATATAAATACATCCTAAAAATGGCATAGCAGTAGGTTAATTATGTAAAAAGTAACACACAAATAATCAGGGTGTTACTTTTTAGCCTAAAAATAGTTATATTAAGTATTTATATGTTTTTACCACTTCTGCTAAAAATGCATAGCAGAACTGCTATCAGTGCATAGCAGATCGGCTAAAAAAACATAGCAGAACTGCTATAAAATTTGACACAAAATGGTGTTGTTTATTACAAAAACGCACCATACATTTGGGTTGAAAGATGTGTATTTGGTGCTAAATTGTATTTTAAAAGGAAAATGATGTATAGTAAAAAACTTGCCATTTTAAAAAGGATAGCTCGGCTTATCCGTTTAAAGGCCACCGGCAATTGCTATGAGTTTGCCGATAGATTAAACACCTCTAAAGACACCGTATATCGGCTATTGGAGTTATTAAAAAACGATTTTAAGGCACCCATTGTGTATAATAAGCAGGCCAAAACCTACGAATACACCCGGCCCGGAAAACTACTGCTTACCTTTGCACCAACCCCATTAAGTGATGACGAAATGGAAGGTATTGCAGGCGGGTGCGGATATAAATTTTCAAAGAACTTTGCCGATTCGCTGCTCCTGCGAATTGCAGGCGCTAGTTTTGACACCGTGCTTTTGCCCCAAAACCCGGGAACCGGAGCGATAGCATACTAAATATGAAAACTTTAGAAATGAATGAATTGGAAAGAATTGAGGGGGGAGCGAGTATGTCTTGTAATGAATTTATTGAAGTATTGGCTTGGTTAGCTGACAATGGGCACTATGAGCAATTAGCCGTTGTGCAAGGATATTACCCCCAATATTGTGGAGGAGTTCAATAGCATAATTATCTTCATTGGTAAATCAGTATCTGATTTACCAATGAAGATATTAACTATATAATTTTAATGAAATATCTTATAACTTTAATTTTTATAGTAATAGGTCATATTAT
>JALWRJ010000194.1 GCA_026994125.1 Cyclobacteriaceae bacterium
CCTTGCCATTGTGGCTTTGATTAATTAATTTAACAGCCATTACAGCAGCTACCCGTTCTTCTTCGGTGTTATGGCTATGCAGCTTTTCGGGGGTAAAATGTTTTTCTACAAATTTGGTGTCAAAGCTTCCATCAATAAAAGCGGGGTGGTTAAAAACGAACTTACAAAAAGGCAAGGTGGTTTTTATTCCTGTTATATTGTACTCATCAATAGCCCGAATCATGCGTTGTCTGGCTTCATTGCGCGAACTCCCAGAAGTAATAAGCTTGGCAATCATTGGGTCGTAAAATATAGGTATTTTCATGCCTTGTTCAAAGCCATCATCTACTCTAACTCCATAGCCTTGTGGGCGTTGGTAGGTAATTAATTGCCCAATATCGGGTAAAAAATTATTTTCCGGATCTTCGGCATATACCCGTACTTCAAAGGCATGCCCATTTAGTTGTATATCCGATTGCTGTATTTGCAAGGGGTGCCCCTCGGCTATCAAAATTTGTTGTTTTACTAAATCAATGCCGGTAATAAGTTCGGTTACCGGGTGTTCTACTTGTAGTCTGGTGTTCATTTCCAGGAAATAGAAAGCACCGTTTTCGTAGATAAACTCTACGGTTCCGGCTCCGTAATAATTGCAAGCCTGGGCTACTTTTACGGCTGCTTCGCCAATTTCTTTTCGTAAGGTTTCCGAAATAACCATGGAAGGAGCCTCTTCAATTACTTTTTGGTGCCTGCGTTGTATGGAGCACTCGCGTTCAAACAAATATAAGGTGTTACCCTGGGTATCAGCCAGTATTTGTACTTCGATGTGTTTATTCGATTCAATGTATTTCTCGATGAATACAGCCCCGTTCCCAAACGAAGAAGTAGCCTCACTAATGGCCAGGTTCATTTGTTCTTCAAAATCAGCGGGCTGGTGTACCACGCGCATGCCTTTGCCCCCACCACCGGCACTGGCTTTTATTAAAATTGGGTAGCCAATTTGGTGTGCCAATTCCTTGGCTTGTGTTATATCATCAATGGCTTCATTGGTGCCGGGCACCATGGGTATGTTGTACGAGCCTACCGCTTTTTTAGCGGCCAGTTTATCGCCCATTATTCTAATTGAATTGGCCGATGGGCCTATAAATATGAGTCCGGCTTCTGCTACTTTTTCAGCAAAATCAGCATTTTCGGACAAAAATCCATAGCCCGGATGAATGGCATCTACTTTTAAATCTAAGCAAATATCAATTATTTTATTACCCAGCAAATACGATTTGGAGGAGGGGGGCGGCCCCAGCAATACCGCTTGGTCGGCCGCCAGTACATGGGGCGAAGTGCGGTCGGCTTCGCTAAAAACAGCTACGGTTTTAATACCCATTTCTTTGGCCGATCGTATTATTCTTAAGGCAATTTCGCCTCGGTTGGCAATAAGGATTTTTTTTATTTTTGGCATCAGGTTCTCATTTATACAATATTAGTAAAACCAAAGGTAGAATAGCAGGTTTTGATAGTAAGAATTTAGTTTTAGCTTGGTGTGAGGCTAAATACAAATTGTATTCAAATAAATATAATGGCATTTTGCGTATATTTGCGACCGATTACATGAGAATGAAGAACTCAATAAACAGATTAAATTGTGGATATATTTAAAAAATTGATGCTTGACAGAGGCCCTTTAGGGAAGCATGCTAATGTGGAAGAAGGGTATTTTATGTTTCCTAAATTGGAGGGCGAAATAGCCCCCAGGATGAAATTTAGAGGAAAAGAAGTGTTAACCTGGAGTTTGAATAATTATTTAGGATTAGCCAACCATCCGGAAGTACGTAAGGCGGATGCTGAAGCAGCCAGGGAATGGGGACTAGCCTATCCTATGGGAGCCAGGATGATGTCTGGTAATACAAAATTACATGACAAACTGGAACAGGAATTGGGTGATTTTGTACGTAAAGAATCGTGCATGTTGCTTAATTATGGATACCAGGGCATTATGTCGGTAATTGATGCCATTGTTGACAGGCGTGATGTAATTGTGTATGATGCAGAGTCGCATGCCAGTATTGTTGATGGAGTTAGGCTACACATGGGCAAACGATTTGTGTACCCCCACAACAATATCGAAAATCTGGAAAAACAGCTTGAAAGGGCACAAAAGATAACTGAAGAAACCGGAGGAGGTATATTGGTTATTACCGAAGGTGTATTTGGGATGTCGGGCAATATGGGTGATTTAAAAGGAATTGCTTCATTACGCAAAAAGTTTGACTTTAGACTATTGGTAGATGATGCACATGGGTTTGGTACCATGGGTAAAACAGGTGCCGGAGCCGGAGAGGAACAAGGCGTACAAGATGAGATTGATTTATACTTTTCTACCTTTGCTAAATCAATGGCCAGTATTGGTGCGTTTATTGCCGGTAGTAAGGATGTAATAGAGTATTTACGCTATAATACCCGTTCGCAAATATTTGCTAAGTCGGTGCCTATGCCTTTGGTTCAGGGAGCACTAAAAAGGTTGGAGTTGCTTAAAACAAACCCTTCGTTGCGGGAGAACCTTTGGAAAATTGTAAATGCTTTGCAAGACGGCTACAAAAGCAATGGTTTTAATATTGGAACTACCCAAAGCCCGGTAACTCCGGTAGTACTAAACGGTACCGTAGGGGAGGCCGCAAACCTGGCCATGGATTTACGCGAAAATTATAATATTTTCTGCTCGGTAGTTATTTATCCTGTGGTGCCTCGTGGAACCATAATTTTAAGGATTATTCCAACAGCCGATCACACGTTAGAGGATGTAGAACAAACTATTTCTGCCTTCGTAAAAATTAAGAAAAAGCTCGATGATGGGTACTATAAAGAGCAAAAACTAGTAGAATTTAGCGAATAATTGCCAAATAATACGGTTTTGGTGTTGTTTTATATACATTTTAACTATATTGGCTGAATATTAAATTTATTAAATAACAAATAACCTTAAAACTTTAAACTGAAATGAAAAGATTCGAAGAATTACAAAACCTAGTGGCATCTCTGGAAAGTGATTTTGAAAAGTTCTATGAAAAAGGCAATAACGCTGCCGGAACTCGTGTTCGAAAGGGAATGCAAGAAATGAAAAACTTAGCACAAGACATCCGTAAAGAAGTTCAAGACAAAAAAAATAACGGATAATTTTTCCTATAAATTTAAGTTAAGGCAACTCCCAGGAGTTGCCTTTTTTATGTTTCGAGTTTAGTTAAGCTGCTTATATTGCATGGCAATACGCTGGGTAAGGGCGGCTGAGGCCGGCACCAAGGGCAGCCTTACATAAGGAGTGCCTATTCCTTTGAGGGCAAGTAAGGCTTTAATACCGGTGGGGTTGCCCTCCAGGTACATTAATTCGTTAAGTTGTAAGAGTTCGAAGGCCTGTGTACGGCTGGTGGTAACATCTCCGTTTAATGCGGAGTGTACCATGCGGTTAAACTTGCCCGGTAGCGCATTGGCCAGCACAGAAATAAGCCCTTGGCCACCCATGGCGGTAATGGCCGGAGTAAGCAAATCGTCACCCGAAGTAACCAAAAAGTTGCCGGGTGCGTGTGCAATTATCTCCATTACCTGTATTAGATTGCCCGAAGCCTCTTTTATTCCTATAATGTTGGGGTGTTGAGCCAACTCCAATGTGGTAGCGGCTTCCATGTTCGAGGCGGTTCGTCCGGGTACATTGTACAGCAAAACCGGAATGGGAGCCGCATTAGCCAGGGTGGTAAAGTGTTTAATAATACCTTGTTGGGAGGGTTTGTTATACGCAGGTGAAGACGATAGTAAAGCGGTTACTCCGGTTAAATCTAATTGCTTTAGCCGGTTAAGCAATTCTTGGGTGTTGCTGCCGCCCAGCCCAAATACAATAGGAAGGTTGCCCGGGTTATTTTGTTTAATAAACGATAGTACTTCAGATTGTTCCTGGTGAGTCAGGGTAATGGCTTCACCGGTAGAGCCCATAACCACCCAATAATCTACTCCGGTAGCAGTATGTTTTAAAAGCTTTAAAAGTGCATCAAAATCAATGTTGCCTTTTGCAGTAAAGGGAGTAACCAGCGCCACCCCCAACCCTTTTAAACTTTCCATTAACGTATATTTTTAAGGTATCGGTAAATGCTGTCCACCAGGTTGTTTTCGTTGGCTACGTGCACAATAAGTTCAAACAAATTGCCAAAAGCTTCGGCATTGGTGCAAACGCCTACCCGGCATTTGGCCTGGCTTCGGGCCAGTACATTTTGAACTACATCGCTGGGAGTGGCATCCAGGCAAATTAAAAAATCGAAGTTGCTATTAGCAAAATGTTCGATGGAGGACTTGGTAAAACTACCCCAAAAATTGAGATCTTTTCTTGAAAACGACTCAAAAGGTAAGTGTTTTACTTCCACATTGCGATCGTAAGCCAACACTTTAACTTGTTTGTTGCAGGTGCCTAGTTCTTTTTTAAGGGTTTCGGCCAGTTGTGCAATACCAGGTGTGGTATTGCTAAATATTACACCAAACTGGTTAGCTTTTTCGAACGACACATTGCTGCGGCTTGCGTTGTTTCGTTTAATAAACTTTTTAGTTTTATATGTTAAAGCCTGACCTAATACCATTGGATAAACTTAATGTAGCAAAGATTGAAAATCTTCTTCAGAAATGATACGTACTTGTAGTTTTTCTGCTTTCTCTTTTTTTGCTGGCCCCATTTTATCGCCAGCTATCAGGTAATCGAGTTTTTTAGAAATGGAAGATACTACTTTTCCTCCATGGGCTTTAATGGTTGCTTTAAGTTCGTCTCTGCTATAGTTTTTAAACACCCCCGATACCACAAAAGTTTGCCCATCCAGTTTATTGCTTTCCTGAAAATTGGCTGTTGAGGTAAAATTTAGTCCGGCAGCTTTAAGCCGGTTTATTTCATTTCTGTATTCAGGCTGGCTAAAGTAGTGTACTACGCTTTCGGCAATGCGCTCACCAATTTCGGGTACTTGCATGAGTTGTTCCACCGAGGCCTCCATAAGGGCATCAATGGTGTTAAAATGGGCGGCCAGCTTTTCGGCAACCGTTTTTCCTACATAGCGAATACCCAGGCCAAAAAGTACGTTTTCGAAAGGGGTTTGTTTAGAAGCCTCAATACCATTTAGCAAATTGGCTACCGAAAGTTCTTTAAAACCTTCGAGTGTTAGCAGTTGTTCTGCGGTAAGCCGGTATAAATCTGAGGGCCAGGTTAGCCAGCCTTTTGCATAAAGCAAGGCAATGGTTTTGTCTCCCAAACTATCAATATTTAGCGCATTGCGATGAATGAAATGACCAATGCGGCCTTTAATTTGGGGTGGGCAGCTTTGTGTATTTGGGCAGTAGTGTACGGCTTCGTTTGGATGGCGAATGAGGGCTGTGTGGCATGCGGGGCAGTGTGTTATATACTGTACCGGTAAGGCACCCGGTTGGCGTTGTGCCAAATCTACTCCGGTAACTTTAGGAATAATTTCGCCTCCTTTTTCTACCAACACATAGTCGTTTTGATGCAAGTCCAGCCTTTCAATTTCGTTGGCGTTGTGCAAGGAGGCTCTTTTTACGGTAGTACCGGCCAATTGTACCGGAGCCAACTCCGCCACGGGTGTAATGGCACCTGTACGGCCTACCTGAAAGGTTACATCCACAAGGCGGGTACAGGCACTTTCCGATTTATATTTATAGGCAATAGCCCATTTGGGCGTTTTGGCAGTAAATCCCAGTATTTCCTGTTGTTCGATGCTATTTACTTTAATTACAATCCCATCGGTTTCAACGGGTAATTGATGCCTTTTTTCCTGCCACTGGTGGATGTATTGTAAAACCTGCTGAATGCTGGCACATTTTTGGTAGGTAGGCGAAACCTTAAAGCCCCAGTTTTCGAGCGAGTGAATGGCTTGCTCGTGGGTTTGCATACCGGGTGCCAGCAGCATATACAGGTAGCAATCGAGTTTTCGTTTGGCTACTTGAGCGGAATCCATCATTTTTAAGCTTCCCGAGGCGGTATTACGTGCGTTGGCGTATAACTCTTCGCCTGCTTCGGCTCGTTGGCGATTAAGTTGTTCGAACACTTGTTTGGGCATAAATACCTCGCCCCGCACTTCAAAATTAGGCAAGCCGGTGTTTACACGTAGTGGAATAGATTTAATGGTTTTGGCATTATCGGTAATGTCATCTCCTTTGGTGCCATCGCCCCGGGTTACCGCACGTACAAGTGTATCGTTTTCGTAATGAAGGCTGATGGCAACTCCATCAAATTTTAGCTCGCAAAAATATTCGTAAGGTTGGTTTTCCAGCCCTTTGGCTATGCGGGTATCAAAATCCAGCAGGTCTTGTTCGGAGTATGTATTACCCAACGATAGCATACGCGTGCTATGTTCTACCGTTTTAAAAGCTTTGTTTATGGTGCCACCTACCCGTTGGGTAGGAGAATCTTTCCTTTTTAATGCAGGGTAGGTTTGCTCAAGTTTTATAAGTTCGTGTAGCAACTCATCAAACTCCTGGTCGCTTACCAAAGAGGTGTCCTGCATATAGTAGGCTTGATTGTACTTGTGCAACAGTTCGTTAAGCGTAGTTACTCTTTTGGTTGCCTCTTCAAACGTCATCATTATTTATTCTCCCAAAAATTATTGTCCGGATTAATATCGGGCAAACGGTGGGTGTGGTTTAAATGGATAGATTTAATTTCAGTTTTTGGTTTGTTAATTTGTAAAACCATGGTAGGGTTTGTCCAGGGCCAGTCGCTTACTTTGGTGGCTTTTATTCCATTAAACGAAGTTTTGTCTTTACGCATCATACGCAATGGGTAATAAAATATTTCGGAAGTGCCATC
>JALWRJ010000195.1 GCA_026994125.1 Cyclobacteriaceae bacterium
ACCATTAAGGATCCAAAAGAAAAACACGATTACATTAATGCAAACGAAATTAACATGTTTTGGTACAGCATGTTGGCCTTAAGTATTGGTGTGGGTTTGTGGTTAAATGCTGCCTTTAACGAAACTGTAAAAGAAGCCCTTATTTTCTTATTTGTACGTTTGTTCGTTACGGCTAGTTTTACCACCATATTTGCCCTTATATTTAATAGCCTTATAAAAGTTTACTACCCGTTTTTTGTTGAAAAACGACTAAATAAACTACGCCACCAACCCCGTATTAACCCTAATAATGGTAATAAAATGAGGTTATTGAGCGAGGACGAGGAAGATGAATATTTGAGTGCTGAAGAAATTGAAGAAGAAGCCAAACATGCCGTAGATTATGATGTGTGGCTGGATGAAGAAACAGGATATAAAAAAGTAGAAAAATACGATGGTGCATCGTTGGCCGTAGAGTGCCCCTCGTGTGGTTATAGAACCTTACGTGTGGAAAACGAAGAAGTTATACGCACCCCTACTGTTGACCAGGAAGGAGAGATATTAAACTATTATAAGTGTTCGTATTGCGGGCACAGAGAGCGAAGAACAATTACTACTAATAAGCTTAAACAAGCGCCTATTGCTTAATTGACAGTAACATAGTATCAAAAGCCCTCTACTCCGGAGGGCTTTTTTTATGCACAAACCAACCATGAAATCGAAAAATGTAGCCTTAGTATTAGGAAGTGGGGGTGCCCGGGGCATTGCTCATATTGCAGTAATTGAAGAACTTACCCGCGCAGGGTTTACGATTACCTCCATGGCGGGATCATCGATAGGTGCGGTAATTGGCGGTATTTATGCCGGAGGCCACTTGGCCGGCTACGCCCACTGGTTGGCCACCTTAAACTATTGGGATGTGTTTAGGTTGATGGATTTTAGTATTAGCAGCAATGGATTTATAAAAGGAGAACGGGTTTTCAAAAAAATCAATCCCTTTTTACCCTCCGGAAATATTGAAGATTTGCCCATACCTTTTGTAGCCGTAGCAGCCGACATTGTGGCCAAAAAACAAGTGGTGTTTAGGCAAGGTAATGTAAAAGAGGCCCTGCGAGCTTCCATGTCGATACCAACCATTTTAAAGCCGGTGGAGCGTAATGGCACTTTGTACGTAGATGGCAGTGTGGTAAACCCTATTCCGGTAGATGTGGTGCACCGTTCGCCCAACGATATATTGGTGGTGTCGGACTTGAATGCCCGGATAAAACCCGATAAAGTACATATAGCCCCCAGCCAGCAAAGCCGCATGGATAAGCTGGCTGCCAAGTACCTGCGGTGGCGCACTCGCGAAGCCGGTAAAAACAACCTGGGCGTGTTTGATATGTTAAACGAGTCGTTTGATTTAACACAAGATATGCTGGCTGATAAAATTTTGAAAGAGCATACACCCGATATACATATTAAAATATCGCGCAAAGCCTGTGGCACCATGGATTTTCATAAATCAGACCAAATGCTGGCCATGGGTAAGCAGGCCGCCCAAGAGGCTATTAAGCAGTACTGCAACCAATATTAAGTTTTCAAACCTCAACCGGTGAGGTAGAAAATACAGGTGATTTTTCCTTTTGTTAGTCTTTTAACCAACAAACCATAGTTACTAC
>JALWRJ010000196.1 GCA_026994125.1 Cyclobacteriaceae bacterium
ATACATAATTATTTTACCGGCCCGGCTACCGGAGAACTATACCAGCATTTTAAGCAAGATTTTAATGCTAAAATACAAGCATTACTTTTGGAGTAAACCGGCATTACTTCATCATTGTTCTTAAACCTTTCAAAAAAAAAGTTATTGGCTGCGCAGTTGATTGGTTAGGGCTTGCTGAAAAACGTCTTGCTTATTTACTATCAGTCTGTTATGTTAAAACCGCTTTATTTAGGAAAGGTTATAAGAAGCAAACCAATGACTCATTTATCAGTTAATCTCAACAGGGTTATGGACTAGCCTCCTTCTTTTTTTCCAGCCTATGGTACACTCTAAACCTAAATACCAAATCGTTGGTGGCAAAAACATCTTCCACGGTGTTTCGAGTGTAATGATATCCAAACTGAAATTCGCCCCGCCAAACCGGTGAGAAACTGTATCCAATACCCGGTGTAATGCGTACCGCATCATTAAACTGTTTAACACCTACCAGGTTCCAAAACAATTCTATACCAATGGGCATGTAAAAATTTTTATTAAAATCAATAAACTTTCCGGTAAACCTAAGGGTTAGTTCTGCCTCGTACCTAACTCGCAATCCAAAGGTGTTGTCCCAGTTGTTGGTCTGCAAATCAAACCGTTCTTCGAGTCGTACAAAATGATGTATTTTTATGTATTTGCGGTTGGGCCAGGCTAGCTTAAACCCTTGGTAAGGCCTAATTTCCAGCCGGTTAACTTCGGTTAAGTTATTGGTGAAATACAGGCCAAGTCCGGTATGCAGCTCTGCATTCCAATATAAATCCTGGTAAAATGGTTTGGGTAATTTGTACTTAACGGCAGCTCTTAGTACATACCGGTTCCATTCGTGTGGAAAGATAACACGAGCACCTATTTTACCATAAAAAATTAATTTTTCTCCAAAAGCATAATTGGGGTTGTAATCGAGCCAAAACTGATCCGTAACCGAATAATTGCTTAGCGTACCCTGAGCCCTGGCAAAAAAGGGGGTAATGCCACTTGAAAATAAGAGCAACACCCCCACCAGCATCATTTGTTTTCTTAATCTAACAATATTTTGCTGAAAACAATTTAGCATGGATTAATTGTCCTGATTTAGTTCATTAGCTATATTTTTAGAAGGAAGCCGCCAACCCTACCTGTAAATATTGGTTTCTGGTACCAATTTCATTTAGGTTAATCATTCCCCAATTATACCGGGCTTCAATAGAAATAAAGAACACCTTAACACCTAATCCTACTTGTAAAGGCAAATCGAATATGCGCGATTTTTCGGTTAAAGGATCGAGCGAAGTGTCTAAAAATTTAATATTTTCGGCTACTTTAAAATTAAAAGCCGTACCACCGGTGGCAAATACAGGCCCTACCTTTACCTTTAAATAAACAGGTAAACTTACATAGTGTAGTTTTCTTTTTAAATCGATTACCGAGGATTGAAAACCATTTTGAAAATACTCTAACCCACTACCTATGTTTAAAATAGAAGCCAGTTGTTTTTCTTTAAACACACCAACATAAAAGGTATTTAAGGGTTCGGTATTTAAAATTCCGGCACCATCTCTGGTTACCAGGGCTGAGTGCCAGCCGGCTCGAATACCAAATTTACCGGGGCTCTCTTTATCC
>JALWRJ010000197.1 GCA_026994125.1 Cyclobacteriaceae bacterium
GAGGCTGAGGAGGTAATTTATACCAAAGGAACCAGCGAAAGTATTAACCTGGTAGCTGCCACCTATGGTAAGCAAAACATTAGCAAGGGGGATGAAATTCTTATAACTGCTTTGGAGCACCATTCCAATATTGTGCCCTGGCAAATGCTTTGCGAAGAAAAGGAAGCTTCGCTAAAAGTAATTCCTCTTAATGAAGACGGAAGCCTGAATATAAATCAGTTAGATAGCTTATTAAACGAACGTACTAAAATTGTTTCCATTGCCTTAGCCTCCAACGCACTGGGCACCATAAACCCGGTGCAAACCATTATTGAGCAAGCCCATGAAGTTGGAGCAGTCGTATTATTGGATGCAGCACAAGCACTCCCCCACTTACCCATTGATGTACAAGCACTTAACTGCGATTTTTTGGCAGGCTCCATGCACAAAATGTATGGACCTACCGGTGTGGGTATTTTATACGGAAAGCGCAAACTCTTAGAAAAAATGCCGCCCTACCAAGGTGGAGGCGAAATGATAAAAGAAGTTAGTTTTGAAAAAACTACGTACAACGAAATACCTTTTAAGTTTGAGGCCGGCACGCCTAACATAGCAGATATTATTGCCACACGTGGGGCCATTAATTTTATAAACAAACTGGGCAAAGAGGCCATTGCCCGCCACGAGCATAAACTGCTTACCTACCTAACCGAAAAACTTAGCAAAATAGAACGCATTAAACTAATTGGTACCGCACCCGAAAAAGTAGGGGTTCAATCGTTTGTGCTGGAAGGCATGCACCCCTTTGATACCGGCATGATGCTGGATGCTCGTGGTATAGCCGTGCGTACCGGCCACCATTGTACCATGCCTTTAATGCAATTACTTAATTTAGAAGGAACCGTTAGAGCTTCGCTGGCCGTGTACAATACATGGCAAGAAATAGATGTACTGGCCGAAGCCTTAACCCGTATGGCAAGTAGAATAAAATGAGTACCGTAGCAGACATACAGAACGAAATTATTGAGGAATTTGAATTGATTTCGGAGGATAGAGAAGCCACCATTTTTTACATTATGGAATTGGGTCAAAAACTGCCTCCCCTGCCCGAAGAATTTAAAACCGAAGAAAATATAATAAAAGGTTGCCAATCTACCGTTTGGCTAACAGCGCAGTTTAAAGAGGGCAAAGTTATTTACCTGGCTGATAGTAATACCGATATAACCAAAGGGCTTATTAGCCTGTTAATCAGAGTATTATCAAATCAAACTCCGAAAACCATTTTAAATACTGAACTCGATTTTATCCATAAAATTGGCATGAGCCAGGTAATTGGTTCTCAACGCTCGAACGGCTTTAATGCCATGATTAAACAAATGAAATTATATGCACTTGCATTTACAAATACTGAAACAACCGAATAATGGAACAGGAAAAAACACCGGCAAAAAATGAGACTCCCGCAGCGGAAGTTTCGATGCGTGATAAAGTGCTGGAAGCCATTAAAACCGTGTACGACCCCGAAATACCGGTTGATATTTACGAGTTAGGGCTTATTTATGAGATTAATATATACCCGATAAATAATGTTTTTATACTCATGACACTTACCTCCCCATCGTGCCCGGCAGCTGAAAGTATTCCGGGTGAAGTGGAG
>JALWRJ010000198.1 GCA_026994125.1 Cyclobacteriaceae bacterium
GCATAATGCAATCGAATCCATTCTATGCCCGGCACATCTGCTAATTTTTCGAGCAAAGTGGCCAGTTTGCGCTTACCATATAAGTCGAGCCCGTAATAGGTAGAATCCTGCGCGATAAGCAACAGTTCTTTTACTCCATTTTTGGCCAGGTGGTGTGCCTGCTGCACCAAATCTTCTATTTTAACCGACACATGCTTACCCCGCATAAGCGGGATAGCACAAAACGAACAGGGCCTGTCGCAGCCTTCGCTTATTTTTAAATGGGCATAGTGGCGTGCACTTACATTCATCCGCTCGCCCAGCAATTCGTGCTTATAATCGGCATTAAATCGCCTTAGCAAACCCGGCAATTCCATCGTGCCAAAATAGGCATCTACTGCCGGTATTTCCTGTTCAAGTTCATCTTTATAGCGCTGCGATAAGCATCCGGTTACATATAATTTTTCTATCAGCCCTTCTTGCTTGGCCTCAGCATATCGTAAAATAGTATCAATCGATTCCTGCTTGGCATCGCCAATAAACCCACAGGTATTTACCACTACAATATTGGCATCATCGTTGCTTGCTTCATGGGTGGCTTCAATTTTATTGCCTTTTAACTGGGTAAGTAAAATCTCGGAATCCACCAGGTTTTTAGAGCAACCCAGGGTTACAACATTTACTTTATCTTTTTTACGTGCTTTTGTTTTCAATGTACGGCTATGTTTATCATGCAAAAATATCATTCTAACCCTTGCAAACCATAACCGTTTGAATAAACAAATTAGGTAATTTGCTTTAGGGGTTCATTCGCAGTTATTTTGCACGGTTAATAGTAGTTATGAATAATAAAATAATAATGGCATTGGTTTTACTAAGCAGTTGGGCATGTAACGACCAACCCTCCTGCCTGCCTGAGCAATCGGATATAGTAAAACTGAGCTTTGTAGATGCCGATGGCAAAACCCAAAACCTTACCTACACCAAGCTGGTAGTAAAAGATGCACCGGCCGATTTTCCGGTACCTCAAGATACCAGCCTTTCGGCCTTAAACATACCGCTAAACCCCAATGCCACCGAAATAGACCTTACCTTTTACCTGGCTACAGGCACCAACCATTTGGCACTTACCTACCGGGCTACCCCGGTAGTATTGCACCCCAAATGCTCGCTCGAACTACGCTACGATTACCTGGCCGTAAAGGAATCCGATTTTAGCAAAGCCACCATAATTGATGCAGTTATTAGCACCGAAACCTCTACCAATGTTCAAATTACACTTTAATATGGTCTTTTGGGGCCTGGTCCTTGGCCTATGTCAGCAAGTAGTTGGGCAAGTTGAAAACCTTCAGGAAACTAAATTTGCCTATAAAATTGATACCACGGCAGACCATAAATGGGCGCCTACAGGCATACGAGTGGGTATGGATATTGCCGGTCCTATCTATAATTTATGGGAACCTCGTATTTTTAATTACGAAGCAATGGCCGATATTGACTTTAGCAAATTTTTTGGGGTGGCCGAAATAGGAACCGGAGGTTATCAAGCTCAAAGTAGCGACCTGACCAACTACCAAAGTTCCGGGGTATTTATGCGTATAGGAGCCGATGTAAATATGATAGCCAGAGACCCGCACCTGAATGTATTCTTCTTTGGGTTGCGTTATGCTACGTCAACCTACCGCGAATCGGTGCAAGGAGCCACACCTGCCAATGGTTGGCCGGCAGATGTAAAAAGCCTGGAACAATCGGGTTCCAGAGCCAATTGGGCAGAAATGAATATTGGCATGCGTGTAAGGCTTAAAGGGCCTTTTTTTGCCGGGTATGCCATCCGGCTCAAGCTACTTAAACACAACACCTATAACGAAGGACGCTTTGATTCGTTTTTTATTCCCGGCTATGGCGTAGCCGCTAATACAACCAACTGGGGGGTAAGTTATTACATTCAATATCGTGTAGCCTGGAAAAAGAAACCCATTTTTTGGCGCGAGTAAGGCTTTTACTTCCGCATTTTACTTGAATAACGAACCTTCGCTACAATTCATCCTCAAATTTTAACAGTTGAGCAGGTTATTTTTTAATCTCCTTGTAATAATGCATTGTTTTGAATTGTGCTTAACCACCAAGGCGCAAACACTCAAAACATAACAGAGATGAAAAAATTAGTACTACTCACAGGCATTCTTAATTTACTTTTTAGCCAACTGCACGCCCAGCAACTAATTAAAGGGCGGGTAACCGACACCCAGGGAGCTCCGCTAATCGGAGCCAACATTTTTATTAAAAACACCTACGATGGCAGCAGCACCGATGCCGAAGGAAAGTATCAATTTACCACCACGGCCACCGGTACGGTGGAGGTAATGGTAAGCTTTATCGGCTACCAGGAAACACACCGGCAAATTACACTCAAACCTAACAACACGGTAGATTTTGTGGTCAGGGAATCTATCAACAAAATGGAGGCTGTGGTTATTTCGGCAGGTAGTTTTGAGGCGGGCACAGGCACCAAGAGCGAGGTGCTTAAACCTCTCGATATTGTAACTACTGCCGGAGCCACCGCTGACATAGCCGGTGCACTTAACAGCCTGCCGGGCACCCAAACCGTGGGCGAAGAAGGCCGTTTGTTTGTACGTGGGGGCGATGGAAACGAAACCAAAACATTTATTGACGGCTTGCAGGTGCTTAAGCCTTATGGCACTACAGTTCCTAATACCCCTACCCGTGGCCGGTTTTCGCCCTTTATGTTTAGCGGCACCAGTTTTAGCACCGGTGGCTACTCGGCCGAATACGGGCAAGCTTTGTCATCGGCCTTAATTTTAAATACTAAAGAAAAACCCACACAAACCCGTACCGATGTAAGCCTGATGACCGTAGGAACCGAACTTAGCCACACGCACTCATGGGCAAATTCATCACTAGCCGTGCAAGGCGCCTATTACAACCTAACCCCCTACTACAGTTTGGTTAAGCAACTAAACGATTGGAATAAAGAGCCTGAAAGCCTGCAAGCCAGCCTGGCCGCACGACAACAAACAGGCAACAGTGGTATGCTAAAAGTATATGGACAGGTTTCAACCAACCGGTTTAGCTTTTACCAACACAGCCTCATAAATCCAGCCAACAAAACACTAATTAGCGTAAACAACAAATACGCCTACGGCAACACATCGTTTAAAAATACCCTGGGCAACTCCTGGACCTACAAAACCGGAATTGCCTATACCTACAATACCGACACTTACCAACTAACTGCCGAAAATGTGGAGGAAAAAACCAGTGGCATGCACATAAAAGCAGTAGCAAGTGGTGATTTAACCAACAATATTGCATTGACTACCGGAGCCGAACTACTTTACACTGAAAGCCAACAGCACTACAGCCGGCTTGCTGATGGATTTACCAACACATTTAGTTACCAAAACCCGTTATGGGCCGCTTTTGCCGAAACAGATATTTACCTGTCGTCTCAATTTTTAGCTCGTGTAGGTGGCCGGTTAGCATACACCGCTGGCAGCCAACAATGGTATACTGCTCCCCGGGTTTCGCTGGCTTACAAAACCGGTGAAAACGCCCAAATTGCCCTAGCCGCTGGCCGGTTTTGGCAGGCACCTGCCGATGACCTTTACCGTGTAAATAATACATTGCACCACGAACAAGCCGACCATCTGATTTTGAATTATCAATTAGTGAGCAGCAAACGAACTTTTAGGATAGAAGGCTATGTAAAAAAATACCGCAATCTGGTAACGTTTAATCCGGCCGATGTGTACAACCCGGCTGCATATACCAATAGCGGACAAGGTTACGCACGAGGAATAGATGTTTTTTGGCGCGATAATAAATCTATAAAAAATGCAGACTACTGGGTGTCGTATTCATTTTTAGATACAAAACGTATTTACAGAGATTTCCCCGTAACAGCCACACCCACCTATGCCTCAGCTCATAACCTATCGGTGGTGTATAAGCAATGGGTACCCAGCATAAAAACACAGTTTAGTAGCACCTTTACGCTGGCATCGCCCCGCCCCTACAACAACCCCAACACAACTGCCTTTAATGCCGAACAAACCCCTGCTTACATAGACCTTAGCTTGAGCATTAGCTACCTGGCCACCCAAAGCATAATTGTATATGGTAGTGTAACCAATGTACTGGGGCGCAACAATATTTTTGGCTATACCTATAGCCAAACCCCTAATAACCAAGGCGTTTATGTTGGCCAGGCAAATACCTTACCCGCTCCCCGGTTTTTCTTCCTGGGGGTGTTTATCACTTTTAGCAAAGAATCTACCCTTAACCAATTAAAATCATTATAAACCTAAAAACAGTAATAATTAAACAAAAAAACAAATGAAAAAACTATTTGTAACATTAGCCATACTAGCAGGAAGCTACGGGCTAAGCAGCGCACAAACCACACAAAAAATAGTGGTTAAAGTAACCCACATTACCTCTACCGAAGGCAATATTAATGTGGCGGTATTTAACAGCAAAGAAAGCTTTTTAGGCAAACCTTATGCGAAAGATGGGCGTAAAGCAAAAAAAGGAACACTAGCTTTTAGCTTTGATGTGCCTGCCGGCACCTACAGCGTTAGTGTAATGCACGATAAAAACAAAAATGGCAAGCTGGACACCAATTTTATGGGTATTCCCACCGAACCCTATGGCATTTCCATGGACGGCCGTAATATGTTTGGCCCTCCTACCTATGAAGACGCCAAATTTAAAGTAACCAATAAGGATGTTAGCCTTACTATTGAAATTGATTAAGTCAAAATTGCACTCCCATGAAAAAACTATTTATACCCCTATTGCTTAGCCTGCCTATGCTGGCCTTTAGTAACAACGATTTTGAAACAGCTATGCAGGCTAATTTGGACAAGCTTAAGCAAGCAACTACAGTAACCGAACTGCAAACAGTAGCCAATACCTTTGAGCGTATTGCCGCAGCCGAAAAAAAAGAATGGTTGCCCAGGTATTATGCAGCCTATTGCTACGTACTTATGACTACCCTTGATGAGGAGCTTGCCCACTGGGATGGCTACCTGGATACCGCCCTTGCCTTACTGGAACAATCGGAAAAAGTAAAAAAGGCGAACAAGGTAGAAATACTGGCACTTAAAGGATTTGTAGCTATGATGCGCATTAGTGTTGACCCGGCTACCAGAGGCCAGGAGTATTCGATGAAATCGGCCAATTACTTGCAACAAGCCTACCAGTTGGAAGCCCAAAACCCGCGTGTTACTATGCTTATGGGGCATATGCTCTATGGTACGGCACAGTTTTTTGGATCGAGCACCGATGAGGCCTGTGCTAAATTTGCCGAAGCTTTAACGCTTTTTGAGCAAGAAGAAACCACCGATACGGGCATAAAGCCCCATTGGGGAAAACCAGAAGCCAAACGGATGCTTGCCCAATGTAATAGTAAATCCAACGATTAATGGCTACTTTAGCGTATATGGAGGGTTGTACTAAAAAAAAGATAGCGAAAGAACTAGGTTTAATTGTGGGTATCTCAGTGGTTATGTCCTATGTAATGGGGCTTAGCTACCCGCAAAACCTCCAAGCCTACCTTTTTCGGTTTTTAGTTACTTTTTCCATCTGGTTGGTTATGTGGTATGGCAATGCTTACGTTTCGCATTTGGCCGATAAACGCATAAGCTGGCTTACCGACCCCGGGCAGCGTTTTATAGTGGGGGTAATAGGAGCAGCCAGTTACTCGGTATTGGCCTTGCTCGCCCTAAAATGGTTTTACAGCCGGTATTTCGATATCCAGATAATGGGCGACAGTGTAGTTATTTGGGTTTATACAGCTGTTTTTTCTGTATTAGTGCTAATAGCCATGCTTTTTAAAGAGTTTCTGTATGCCTGGCGCGAACTGGCGCTACGCGAAGAAAAAATGAAGAATGATGTACTTACCTCTAATTTTGAATCGCTCAAAAACCAGGTAAACCCACATTTTATGTTTAACAGCCTTAACACCCTTACCTCGCTCATTTACCAAAACCAAGACCTGGCCGCCAACTATGTTGGGCAGCTATCTAACGTGTACCGATCGGTGTTATCGGCCGGCAAAAACGAACTTATTACCCTGGCCGAGGAGCTACATGTGTTGGACTCCTACCTTTTCTTGCAAAATATCCGTTTTGAAGATCGGTTCCATGTGCAACTGGATATTTCGGAAGAAGCTAAGCAAAAATATGTACCCCCTATGGTACTGCAAATGCTTATTGAAAACAGTCTTAAACACAACGAAATAACTGTAGAAAATCCGCTCCTCATAAAAGTTTATCAAAAAGAAAACATGCTTTGCATCGAAAACTCAAAAGCACCTAAGCAAGTACTTCCAGGAGATAAATCGGCCATTGGTTTACATAATATTAAAGAACGTTATGCCCTTTTATCCGATATTCCGGTGGTAGTAAAAGACGAAGAAAAAAACTTTTGTGTGCAAATACCCTTACTTACTTTAACATGAACACACCCCAAAAAGTAGTAATTGTAGAAGACGAAAAGCATGCCGCCCTGCATTTAAAAAAGCTGTTGGAGAAGATGCAGATACAAGTGCTTGCCCAACTTGACTCGGTTAAAAACACCGCCAAATGGCTGGCCAATAACCCAAGCCCTGATGTATTGCTCATGGATATTCAACTGGGTGACGGACTAAGTTTTGAAGTGTTTGATATTGTAAAGGTTGCCTGCCCGGTTATTTTTATAACCGCTTTTAACCAATATGCCATCGAGGCTTTTAACCTAAACAGCATAGGGTATTTGCTAAAACCCATTAACCCTGAAGCCC
>JALWRJ010000199.1 GCA_026994125.1 Cyclobacteriaceae bacterium
ATATTTTTTGTGTAATGGGTTAATGATTTGGCTAGCTCTGTGGCTATTATTCCACCGGCACCTAATATAGTTTGCATAGTTTTTTTAGTTGTAGTCGTGGGTAAAGCTAGAATATTGTATAATAAAATCAGGAGCATTTTTTTGTTCCGATTTGGGTAGCAATCATCCCAAAAAACACCTAAATAGCGCTTGCTGAGCTCTTTACTATCAGTTCAGTGTTGGCTAATTTACTATTTCTTAGAGTATATCTACATTGATTTTTAAGTGTTAAATGTAATTTAATAGGCAATGGTAGCTCGTTAAATTTGTCTTATTATTACTGATTTTCGGAGGTATTAAATGTTTTTCTCGACTAGTTAAGTTATATAGCATGATCTGATGTAGGAAAATATAAAGAGAGACGCTTGAATAGTTTTACGCTATTGGCTCCTAAAAAAACCTCCATTTAACATTTCTAAATTTATATTTCGGGTTTTGGTTACAAAATGGTAATTTTGGGTATTAACTCGTATCTTTCGAAACATTTACTTCTCATGAGGCTTTATATTTTTATAGCAGTTTGTTTTTTTCTGGCAACAATTAATGCCCATTCGCAAGGTACTTTCTTTGCTAACTCGTCTGGTAATTGGAACGATGTAACTATTTGGGATACCCCAAACCCGGGAGATGGCAACCCGTCAAACCTAATTCCCGGAGCAACTGATTTTGTTGTAACATTTGGATACACAGTTGGTATAAATGGGAACTATGAATGTGCTATCTTGTTGGTTCAGTTTGATACACAAAGTATTATTTGGCAGCAAAATGGTTTTTTTGCTAATCCTTATACCCTTACAGTTAATGATTATTTGGGGTCGGTGGATGGAGTTGGATCTCCTACTGCACCTACGGTAAG
The DNA here is from genome assembly GCA_026994125.1 of Cyclobacteriaceae bacterium. Classification (GTDB taxonomy): domain Bacteria; phylum Bacteroidota; class Bacteroidia; order Cytophagales; family Cyclobacteriaceae; genus JAKISE01. The sequence continues at coordinate 896 of JALWRJ010000199.1, forward strand.
TGTAATAGAGGATAATACTCGATTGACCATTAGTTTAACAGGAACTGCATCAAATTCTTTGTCAGGCGATGTGCTTTCGGCCTGGAATGCTACAGCACCTTTTCGAAACCTGACTATTGCTCCGGGAGGAGGCAACAGCTCTTTTATAAGTGATAACTTTGCTATTACCAGTGGAGGTAGTTTAAATGTAACTAACGGAACTTTTGACATCCAAGGGCAGTTAAGCGATGTAACCGCCAATTCAAATGTAAATGTATCAAGTGGAGCTACGCTTACTGTTGGTGGAGCCATTAATGGAGGTGCAGCCTCCTCCAACTTTTCTACCATTACCAATGATGGAACCATTAATGTAGGTACTGCTGGCTATGTAAACACTACCAATTTTAATATAAATGCAAATTCTACACTAAACGTTTCTAATAATCAACCCAATGGCTGGTGGCATTCTACTTCTCCGGGGCCGTCTTCGGTTTCTGTTGATGTAACTTCTACCATAAATTACAATAGGATTGGCGCTCAGGGTATATATTCTGGTAGTTATGGTAACCTAAGCATGACGGGCGGTAGTGGTACCAAAACCTTAAACAATACAGGTGCACTTTCTGTACTTGGTAGTCTTACTATTGGAGGTTCAAATACCTTTGATACATCTTCCAATACCAACACAATCAATCTTAGTGGGAATGTTACCAATGACGGCACTTGGTCGCCCACCCAACAAGTTAATTTTAATGGTGCAGCATCACAATCAATCACTGGTAATAATGTGATTAGCTTTGGAGGGGGAGTGCGTGTTTCTAATACAGCCGGCACTATTCAATTGGTTGGTGTTAATGGAGATATTAATGGAACGTTTACATTGGATGCGGGTGCAACTTTTAATCCCAATGGGAACACAGTTAATTTGTCGGGCAATTTGTCCATTAGCGGCAACTTGACCGCCTCTGGTACATTTGTTTTTGATGGTTCTACCACCGTTTCGGGTAGTGGAACAGCAGCTTTTAATAATGTAACCATTTCAGGCACCTTATCGGCTCAAGGGCAAAGTGCCACCATTGCAGGTAGTTTTACCAATAATGGAACTTTTGACAATCTTAATGGCACTGTTGATTTTAACGGCACGATCAATCAAACAATTTCTGGTAGTGCAACAACAAATTTTTACAACTTAACAATTTCCAATAGCAGTGCCACGGTTGCTAATAATGGTACAGTTAACTTAAATACAGCCATGACCCTGGCAAGCAACGCTACCTTTGATGCCGATGGCAGTGGCTCAGGGGTATTTACCATCCGCTCAACTTCGGGCAGTAATACGGCCAGGGTAAATGCCTTACCTTCGGGTGCCAGCATTACAGGCAATGTGGTATCGCAACGGTACTTTGACGGTGCCGGAGACGTGTGGCGAAATTTTGGTGTTAATGTAAGTGGAGCCACACTTACCGATATTACCAATGCAGGTTTTACTTTTAATGGTACTGGCAACGATATGGCCTATTACGATGAAACGGTAACCGGTGTAGTAGATAATGGTTGGGTATTGCGTTCGGCTTTTCCTAATAGTAATTTGGCTGCTAATTTTGGATATTCCATGTGGACACGAGCTGCTGAAACACCCAGGGTAGTAAGTTTTACCGGTACCCTTAACCAGGGTACGCAAAATATTCCCATTTCGTACACCAATACCGGTAGCCCGGCCGATGATGGCTGGAATTTAGTAAATAATCCATTGCCGGCAACAGTAGATTGGGACAACATGACTAAAGCAAATTTAAATACTGCGGTAAGCGTTTGGAATACCTCAACCAGCGCATACGATACCTGGAATGGTTCCACAGGAGGATTATCGAATGGCTTAATTGCTTCGGGGCAGGCCTTTTGGGTACAAGCTAGTGCAGCCAGCCCTACCCTAAGTATTCCGGAATCTGCCAAATCAACTTCTTCGTCCTCATTCTTAAAAACCTCTGCCGAACCGGTAACAAATCAACTTATTGTTTCACTGATTCAAGAAGATAAAAAAGACAAATTATACATCCATTTTAGAGACGATGCCACCGATAATTTTGATGGCTATGCGGATGCAAGAAAATTAAAAAATGGTATTTTCAATTTATCATCTCTAAGTGCAGATGGCCAAAACCTGGCCATCAATTCATTGCCGTTACAAACATGTAGTAAGTCGGTTAATCTAAAAATAGAAGATGCTCCTGCCGGAAACTATACGCTTTTAATAGAGGATTTGGTTTCGTTTACCACAAGTGTTGATGTAGTACTTAAAGATGCATTTACCAGTACAACAAGTCCTATTTCTGAAGGAAGTATATACGATTTTCAAATTACTTCTGATCCCAATTCTTATGGGGAAAACAGGTTTACCATTGAAATAACCACCCAGCCTGTAATTGATAACGTACAATACAGCCACACCAACCAGTGCGATGTGGCACAAAGTGTTACCATAACTAATGCTCAACTGGGAGCTACTTATCACCTTATTCAAAATAACGATACCATTGCTTCGGGAACGGCTACTGAGCCTAACCTGGTGATTAACTTTACCGAGGGGCAAATTGCTCAAGGAACCAATGTATTTGATGTGGCCATCAATGTAGGAACCTGTGGCGATACCTTACTTACTTCTGCAATAACCATTTATTCGGTACCTTTACTGGAGGTAAGTAATGTAACCGATGGTAAAAGCTGTGGGCCAGGCCAGGTGAGTATTAAAGCTGAGGGTGCTACCGGAAATGCGTATTATAATTGGTATGAATCGTTGGAGGATACCACACCTATTGCCGGGCAAAATGGTAATGAATTGCTTACTCCGGAATTAACTACCACTAGATTTTATTACGTTGCCATTGTAAATGAGGCAGGTTGTGAAAGTGCTACTCGAACTAAAGTAACAGCAGAAATTGTAAACCTTGATATCCCGGAAATTCGCATCCAAGGAAATGAAATTTCAACTTCAGCAGTAGCCGATAATTATATTTGGTATAAAGATGGTGAAGTAATAGATGGAGAAAGCAATGCTGCAATTAGTATTTCAACCAGTGGAAGCTATAATGTAGTCATTCAATCAAATGATTGTGAAGCGGCATCGGAGCCTATAGTTGCCACTATATTAGGAGTAGAGGAGCTTAAAAAAGCAGGTATTTCTGTTTATCCTAACCCTGTTGCTACTACTTTACACATAAAAGGTGATACGCAAAATATCCAATCCATTTTATTATACGATACCAAAGGAGTAGAAGTGTTTAGAGCCGATGAGCACATTCCTGATGAAATAAATATGAATAGCCTAAAAAAAGGTATTTATATTATTAATATTGTTACTCCAAACCAAACCATAACATCAAGAGTACGCAAAAAATGAAACTAAGGCTTGTCGCAATTTTTATCTTTATATCTTCACTATTAGCAGCACAGCCCGGAGGCGGAGGCCCTGGAGGCGGAGGAGATCCTGATGTGCCTTTAGGAGGCATTGAATTACTAATTGCTGTTGGGGCACTTTTTGGTGCCAAAAAGGCCATTAACAGGAGTAAAAAACAAAAATAATGTTTCGCAAACTGAGGGAAATTCGCATATTGCCCCGTTGGATTATTGTTCTCATCGATGCATTTTTTGTACTAATTGCTACCTCTTTTGCGTATATTCTTCGTTACAATTTCGACCTGTCAGCTATTGACCGAACCAACTACGGATGGGGCATTGCCGGGTTTGTAGGTTTAACCATACTGGCTTCGTTAGTTACTCGAAGCTATTCAGGTATTGTACGTTATACCGGTTTTCAAGATGGCATAAGGGTTACCTATACATTGGGCATGGCAGCCATAATTGCTGCTTCGGTAAATTACATGTACTTTCTTCAACATGGAATTGCTCTTTTCCCTAATTCTGTAAATTTAATAGCCTTTTTTATTAGTATGGTGGCCTTACTGGCCTACAGGCTTATGGTAAAAATGATTTTTGAGTTTTTTAAGGGGAGAAAGCACAGGTTTAAGCGTGTACTCATATTTGGTGCTGGAGAATCGGGCCAAATGGTAAACCAACTTTTTACCAACGATCCCGTGTTTAAAGTGGTAGGGTATGTTGAAGACGACCCCAATAAAATAGGCAAAGTAGTAAATGGGCTACATATTTACGATGGAAGTAAGTTGTCAACTATTTTTCAGGAACTTCAAATTGATGAACTAATTATTTCGGTTCAAAATTTAGATTATGCTCGAAAAAATAACTTGGTAGAGCTTGCTTTACAAGAGGGGAAAAAGGTGCTTCATGTGCCCCCGGTAAATAAATGGGTTAAGGGTGAATTAAGCACACGGCAAATTAAAGAAATAAATATTGAAGACTTACTGGGCAGAGATGCCATAAACTTAAATAATTATTACATCTCTAACGAAGTAAAGGGTAAAACAATATTGATTACCGGAGCAGCGGGCTCTATTGGCAGCGAAATTGTTCGTCAATTGGTAAGTTACCAACCCAAACGATTGTTGTTGTTCGACCAATCAGAAACCGGCATGTTTCATGTAAGACACGAGCTTACAAACTTACACGTAAACTCCATTGAAATAAATTACATTGTAGGTGATGTAACCAATGCAGACCGGGTAAATTACGTATTTAGCAATTATAAACCCGAAATTGTGTTTCATGCAGCGGCCTACAAACATGTACCTATGATGGAAGTAAATGCAACCGAAGCTGTAATTTGCAATATTATGGGTACACGTATGGTAGCCGAGGCAGCTGCCAAAAATAAAGTGGATAAATTTATTTATATTTCTACCGACAAGGCTGTAAACCCAACCAATGTGATGGGCGCATCTAAACGCATTGGCGAAATGTTTATACAATCGCTTAATAATATTGCTGACAAAGGTGCTTTTGCCTCCACTAAATTTATAACAACACGCTTTGGTAATGTATTGGGTTCCAATGGTTCTGTTATTCCATTATTTAAACAACAAATTGCCATGGGCGGGCCGGTAACAGTTACCCATCCTGATATTACACGCTATTTTATGACTATTCCCGAAGCATGCCAGTTGGTGCTGGAGGCGGCAGCTATGGGTAAAGGGGGCGAAATCTTTATTTTTGATATGGGTGATGCCGTGAAAATTGTTGACCTGGCAGAGCGAATGATTACACTTTCCGGTTTTGAACCCCATACTGAAATTGAAATTGACTTTATAGGGTTGCGAGAGGGAGAAAAATTGTATGAAGAACTGCTAAACGATAAAGAAAATTGCATTAACACCCATCATAATAAAATTATGATAGCCAAAGTTATAGAACACCCTTTCTTAAAAATAAATGTTGCTGTGGACGAAATTATAGCCTTGGCCAATAGGCAGGCTGAATATGATATGGTTAGACGAATGAAAGATTTAGTGCCGGAATATATTAGCAACGAATCTAAATTTGGAAAATTGGATGCCAATAAAACAGCTATGTAACCAACGCCTATTCTGTCCTAATGACGTCTTTTTCTAGGCTTGCCATTTTTATAGGCAGGTTTCGGTCTTTTTCCTCTACCCATTTTGTTGCTGGAACCAAAAATATTGGGAGGTAAAAAATAATCAGCCCTGATACTAAGCACAAAATAACCATCTTTATTGTCGGGATTGCCTCTTTTAGCACCAGGTTGTGCTACTTGCCCATCCAATTCAAATCGCTTATCGCTCATGGCTGCTGCTAAAGGGTCGCTAAAGGCGGCTATACCTGGATAAACGGTGCTAACATCATCTAAGTAATCGGTAAAGGTAAAACGGTAAGCACCCGAAACAGTGATGTTAAGAAAAGGAGTAGCCATGATTTTGGCACCTCCTCCTACGGGGATAACCATGGTTATTGGAGCGTATTTTAC
>JALWRJ010000200.1 GCA_026994125.1 Cyclobacteriaceae bacterium
GCGTAAGCAAGTGTGGAAATTAGAATTGATAAACCCAGTAATGTCTTTTTCATGCAATTGTTCAATTAATAAAAAATATACGAAACCATTTCCAACCCGGCCATCCATTGTGGTGGCCAAATATTACACATAATTATGGTAAAAAACAGGGTTAACTGAACTAAAAAGCCTGCATTAACCATGTTTTCCTTGTGGTTATGGTACCCTTGCAACCTCTCGAGTTTGTTATTTAAGTAATCAGCCCAATACACTTCATTTTCCATTTTTACACCTTAAATGCTGTCCAGCGTTCTATTAAAGGTTTCACTTGGCCGCATGGCAGCTTCTAATTTAGTGGTATCAGGTTTGTAGTAGCCCCCCATATCTACAGGAGTGCCCTGTACTTCAATAAGCTCATTTAGTATGATGTTTTCTTGCGAGGTTAAAGCTTCGGCTATGGGGGTAAAAATAGCTTTTAGCTCAGCATCTTGGTTTTGAGCAGCCAGGGCTTGCGCCCAATACATGGCCAGGTAAAAATGGCTTCCCCGGTTGTCCAGCTCATTTACTTTGCGCGAAGGCGATTTATCGTTTTTAAGAAAGGCATCGTTGGCTTCGTCCATGGCTTTGGCTAACACTTTTGCTTTGCTGTTATTGGTTTTCTCGGCCATGTCTTCCAACGAAACGGCCAAGGCTAAAAACTCGCCCAGGGAATCCCACCGTAAGTGGCCTTCTTCCATAAATTGCTGCACATGTTTAGGAGCCGAACCTCCGGCACCGGTTTCAAAAAGCCCTCCACCTGCTAATAAAGGCACAATAGATAACATTTTAGCACTGGTACCTAACTCCAAAATTGGGAATAAATCAGTCAGGTAATCGCGTAGTACATTGCCGGTAACCGAAATAGTATCCAAACCGGCTTTAGAGCGTTCCATGGTGTAATTAATGGCCTCCACAGGCGACATGATTTTAATTTCCAGTCCGTTGGTATCGTGCTCCGGTAAGTAGGCTTCTACTTTTTTAATGAGGTTCGCATCGTGGCCTCGTTGAGGGTCGAGCCAAAACACTGCCGGATTTCCGGTAGCCCTTGCCCGGCTAACAGCCAGCTTTACCCAATCCTTAATAGGTAAGTCTTTGGTTTGGCACATACGCCAAATATCGTCTTTCTCCACTGCATGCTCCATAACTAAGCGGCCCTCGGAATCGGTTACTTTTACCACTCCTGCTCCTGTTAGTTGAAACGTTTTGTCGTGCGATCCATACTCCTCAGCTTTTTGTGCCATTAAGCCCACGTTAGCTACATTTCCCATGGTGGTTACATCAAAGGCACCATTCTTTTTGCAAAAATCGATGGTGGCCTGGTAAATACCTGCATAGCACCGGTCGGGTATTATGGCTTTGGTGTCCTGGAGTTCTCCGTTTTTATTCCACATTTTGCCCGAATTGCGGATGGCAGCCGGCATGGAGGCATCTATAATTACATCACTGGGTACGTGCAAATTGGTAATGCCTTTATCGGAGTTTACCATGGCCAAATCGGGTTGGTTTTTATACACCTCTTCGATTGCCTTTTCGATTACTTTGCATTGGTCTGCGGGCAATTCTTCTATTTTGGCCAACACATTACCCAAACCGTTATTTGGATTTACTC
>JALWRJ010000201.1 GCA_026994125.1 Cyclobacteriaceae bacterium
AAACTTTACCCGGAGGTGGTACTAGCGATTATGCCGTTGATATTTTCTATAAAATATTGCAAAACCAACCCTATGAGTGCTTTTTAGAAGAAAATGCTTACCTGCCCATGATGTACATGGACGATGCCGTAGCGGCTACCATTCAAATTATGGAAGCTCCGGTGGAGCAAATCAAAATTAGAAGCAGTTATAATTTAGCTGCCATATCTTTTAGTCCGCAAGAGCTGTTTAAGGCCATTAAAACACTTAAGCCCGATGCCCAAATTAGCTATACGCCCGATTTTAGGCAAGCTATTGCCGACTCATGGCCCAACTCTATTGATGATACCCCTGCCCGAAAGCATTGGGGTTGGCAACACCAATTTGATTTGCCTAAAATGACTCGCGAAATTTTACAGGGTTTAAAACAGCAACTGGAATTAGTTAATGAGTAAACGCTTGGTAAGCACTTTATCAGCAGTGGTTAAGGTAATTACATAACTACCGGGTTTTAAACCATTGGCCGAATAGGTAATCATCCAGTCGTTTACCAAATACGATTTTTCCACGCCTCCCATGGCATTATAAATTTGCACCTGCCCTTCGTTTACTTCAAAATTGGTTTTTATTGAAAAAGCACCATTCGTAACAGGGTTTGGATACACTTGCAAATCAGCAGGCACCCCTTTTACCTCCACCATCACATAATCAAATACCTCGGTGTAACCATCAAAATCTACGGAGCGTAAGCGGTAATAAGCTCGTCCTTGCATCGGAAACTCATCCGTAAATCGGTAATCCTGGCGGGTAAAGGAATCTCCCATACCTTGAATTTGAGCAATTTCTTTAAAATGTTGACCATCTGTAGAGCGTTCTAAAGCAAAATAATCAAAGTTTTCTTCGCTGGCTGTAGCCCAGGTAAGCTCAACCTCTTGCAAAGCCACTTCTGCTTCAAAAAACAACAGTTCTACGGGCATCACACCATTGGCTTCATCAATGGTTACAGGCCCGGTCTGTGGATTTGACCCAGCTCCAAGTGCTGGCCAATAGGCAAAAATATTACTACCAATAACAATTCCATTTAACCATGCCCATGCACTACTACCACTACTTGTTATTTGTCCGGTTGCTCCTACAACAACACTACTGGCTGCATCCATGTCTAGCTCACCCCAAAGAGTATTTCCTATTAAGCTCAGGGTACCATTTATAGTTAGCGTTCCATTAAAGGTTATAAAATCATCTGTAATAGTAATTGTAGAACCACTGGGAATCACAATACTATTCCCTGTTCCTCCCGATGTGGGTACTACGCCACCAACCCAGGAAGCCGGGTTACTCCACTCTCCTCCTGGAACAGCTGCTGTATAACTTGCAGCCATACTATTTACTCCAACAAGCACAAGGAAAATTACACCAAATTTTTTCATAGCTTTTTGATTAAGTACACAAAACTGGTTGATAATATGGTTTTAAAAACGCCCGGGTAACCACACCCGGGCGTATATGCAAACCAACTTATAATGGTTGGCATACATAACTAACCAAAACCAATTACTTGGTTGTAAATACCGTGCCAAAACAAAAAATGCCGAAAAAAGCTCAATTTAAAGGTTTATGACATTTAAAATTTCCCAATTTGGGATAA
>JALWRJ010000202.1 GCA_026994125.1 Cyclobacteriaceae bacterium
GTATCAATTCCGAACCAATAGCTTGCAAATGGTTGTTGGCAATGCTGTTTACGAAGTTCTCAACCACTAAATCATCACGCTCAATAAATAATGTCTGAGTGCCTGTAATCCGCTCTAATTCAGCGTTTGCCAACAAAACTATTAGTTCTTCTTCACGAATTGTTTTGGCACAACCAATGGTCTCTTTTTTTTTGATTTTCCGCCACATTTAGTGGCTCAAAATCAAGCGAGGAGCGTCCCTCAAGCTCATTATTGCCCGTATATTGCCTAACAAGGTGTCTGGGTATTTTGAGTTTGAAATTAATTTTTCGTTTTTTCAGGTTGGCACACATTTGTATGTGTCCCAGGTTCCAAATTTGTTCAAAATCATTGGGGCTTAGGAAGGCGATACTACTGTGTAGCCTTTGGTTATTGTATTTTTCCATAAACAGGGAAAGGTTTTGTTCTAATTGCTGGATACTCCAAAAGGTGAAGCGTTTTAGATGATTGCTCAAGATTCTATGAAAGCTCTCCACATGTGCGTTTTCCTGAGGAGTATAGGGGTGGGTAAATACTTGGTTCAGGTGATTTTCTTTAAAAAAATCCTGTATCATATGCGCTGAAAATCGTTTGTCATTATCGTTTCTAATTTCTATATGTAATCCTTTCCGTAAGGCATCGGCTGTTTGCAGGTGGTTAACAATAAGGTACTCCCATGCTTGCTTTACTTGCTGTTGTTTGGTACTAAAAGCCGCAGTTTGATAAAGCCATTTTCTAGTAAATGTATCTATAATGTTGAGCACAAAAGCATGCCTTCTATCGCGCTCAACCCATACCATTTTTAAGTCCATCTCAAGTACTTGTAGGGGTTGTGTAGGGAGTACTTTTCTATGTTTTACACGGTTTTTGGAGGACATTTTTCTCTTTTCATGTAATAAATGATGTCCTTTCATAAGCCGGTAGGTTTTTTTATGGTTAATCTGATATCCTTTATGTTGTAAGGCCTTGGTCATGGTATGATAGCCATAACGCAAATCGGGATCGCGATTTATCTCCTCTATACATTGAACAACCTGATTATTAGCCACTGCAACAGGTTGCCCATCCTTTATGTAAGGTGTTGTTGTTGAGGGTTTACTACCCGGGGTGCCTGGTTTTACACGGTAATAGTACTGATGCTTGCTTATGCCGGCTATGGGCAAAGCTAATCGTAAGGGAAGGCCTTGGAAATTGTACTTGGTTACCGCTTCCCTTTTTTCTCCAAGGCCCATTTCTTTTTTAGCAGCTCGTCTTTGAATTTGCCCGCCAGCCGTTCTTCGGCAACGAGTTCTTTTAGCATTTGGTTCTCTTTTTCTAACTCACGTATTCGTTTAATATGGGCTGGGGTCATTCCATGTTTTAGGCCTTCCTCACCCATTTCATTAAATTTCTTACGCCAACTATAATAGGTGGCTGCATAGATCCCATGCTTTTCCAGGGTTGTTTTTACTCCGTTTCTGCCAGCTTCTTGCAAAATCTGGAGCTTTTCTTCAGTTGTAAAGGTTCTTTTCGTTTTCATAATGGACAAAATTATACTAGATTTTTAAATAGAATCTTGTCCGACTTTTTAGGGGGCTAATTCAAGCGCTTAATTAGCGTGATTGAAA
>JALWRJ010000203.1 GCA_026994125.1 Cyclobacteriaceae bacterium
TATATCGATAGCGAACACAATGCACCCACCAGTGAAAGCTGGTCGGCCATCGATAATGGTGCTTTGCGTGCTTATACGGATAAGATTTCGTTTAAGCAGTTAGAAGCCAGGGAGTTGGAAGTTGATTTTAGCGATTTAGACTTAGCACTTATAAATGGCAATCATTACCAGGCCGAAGTTCAAATTGCTTATGTACACCCTAAAAAAGATTTGCAAAAAAAGCAAGATAAGCTTACTCATGTTATTCTGGTAATTTTACACGATGAGGTGGCAACGGTACCCGAATACCTAGTGGCTCATATTAATAATGCCCATGTGCCGGTGTATAAGGCTTCGGAAATCGAAAAGATTAGCCAACTGGTAGATAGTTGGCTTACCTTACGTAAACCGGAGTTAAATGGCTTGGTACTGGCGGGAGGCAAAAGCACCCGGATGCAGCAAGATAAAGCCATGCTTAATTACCATGGCAAACCTCACCAATCGCACCTGGTAGAGCTGCTGCAACCCCACTGCCGGCAGGTGTTTGTGTCGAGCCGTGACGAAGCACACTCGGCTGAACTGAGCCACCCGGCTATTGCCGACAAGTTTGTAGGCTTAGGGCCGTATGGAGGTATTTTAAGTGCCTTTATGCACAACCCCAATACAGCCTGGCTGGTGGTGGCTGTTGATTTACCGTTTTTAGATGCCGATACGTTGGGGCGTTTGGTGGCGCATCGAAATCCTTCGAAACTGGCTACTTGTTTTATCGATCCCCAAAATGAATTTCCGGAACCGCTCATTACCATTTGGGAGCCTAAAGCTTATGCTCGTATGTTGCATTTTTTGGCTAAAGGCTATTCTTGCCCGCGCAAAGTGCTGATTAATAGCGATATAGAATTGTTAACTGATCGCAATCCACAGGCTCTAACCAATGTAAATACTCCCGAAGAACTTGATTCGGCCTTAAAAATTATCCGTGCCTGATTCTAAGCGCTATATACCTATAAGCTGTACCTTTTATGACTACCTGGAGGAGGCTGCTACTTTGCAGAAACCTGCTGTTATTGAGTTTAGTAGTAACGGGAAGGTGCAGGTGGTAGAGTCCAGGGTGGTCGATCTTTTTATTGTAGATAAGGCAGAATACATGCGCTTAGCAAATGGCCTGGAGCTTAGGCTGGATCAATTGCTGCAAGTTAATGGTATAGTGCTTCCTAAACCTAACCGAATATGAACGTATTGGTAACCGGAGCCGATGGTTTTTTAGGAAACAACATTATTCGGGAATTACTCCACAGAAAATATGCCGTCCGTGCATTTGTGCATCCGCACAGTAAGGTAAAAACGTTAGAAAACCTTCCTGTAGAGAAAATAGCAGGAGATATCTTGCATCAGGATGAAGTTTACAAAGCTGTACAGGGATGCGACTATATTATTCATGCGGCTGCCCATACCTCTATTTGGCCATCGCGTTCTAAGGTTAGTTGGCAGGTAAATCTTACAGGTACAACAAATGTAATTAATGCAGCCCTGGCGGCAAATGTAAAGCGCTTGGTGGCTATTGGTACAGCTACCTCGTTTGGGTATGGCAGTTTGCAACACCCGGGCAACGAACAATCGCCTTTTAAATCTGGCAAATTT
>JALWRJ010000204.1 GCA_026994125.1 Cyclobacteriaceae bacterium
TGCTAAGGCTGATAGCTGGAATGCACACGCCAACTTAGCTGCCACCTACGTGGCTATGGCTAAAGAAAACCCTGCCAAAGCAAACGAATACGCTGCCCTGGCCGAAACACAAGTAGATTTGGCCAATGGCAAGCAAGAAAGTGCCGAAGCCTATACCACAGCTGCCTCGATATATACCATGCAAGGTAACCTGGCCAAAGCCAAAGATGCCATTGCCAAAGCAGAATCGTTATCAGCCAATAGCGAAACTGCCCAGGGTATGAATGGTGTAAAAGGTTATTTAGCTGTTCGTACTGCCGATTACACTACAGCAGTATCATCACTAACCAGTGCCAATGCATCATCGGATAATGCCTTTAACCTGGGACTGGCGTACTTGCTAAGCAAAGATTACGACAATGCATTAGGTTCGTTTAGCGATGCAATAAGCGCTGACAAAGAAAATGCTGACGCTTACTACGCACTTGCTGTAACACATGCCCGCAAAGGAAGTGCAGATAAAGTAATTGAAAACCTAAAACAAGCCATTGAGCTTAATGCAGCTTTAAAAGAACAAGCTATTAAAGATTTGGAATTCCAGAGCTATGTAGCCAATGCAGGATTTGCTGCTTTGCTAAAATAAATAAATTCTTAACTCATAAAAAAGCCTTGCTGTGTAGCAAGGCTTTTTTTTTACTCCTCTTTTTTTACTATCAATTCATAAGGGTAACCTGTGTAAATTCAAAGCAGAATTTTTATTGCATAGGGTAACAATTAGCTATTATTAGTTTCTAATTAGATTAATTCTAAATATATTTTTCACTCAATTGTGCTTTAATTAAGCTTAAGGCAACTTTTTTTCAAAAACTGATAAATATCAGTTTTTATTTAGACTAATTCTAAATAAATTTGTACTACGTTTAACCTAACATACAAACAAATGAAAAAGATATACATAGTTATTTTAGCCTTTGCCACACACGCTACTTGGGCACAGGTAGATTCAACTGGAGTAAATGGACCCAGTATAAATACAGCCGATCGGCTTCTTCAAAAAAACAGTAACTCTAAACTTTCGATTGGAGGCTATGGCGAAGTAAATTTTTACCAACCGGTAAAAGACAATACATTGAGTAATGCGGAGCTCGATGTACAACGATTTGTTATGATGATGGCTTATAAATTTACAAACCGCACTCAAATTATTACTGAAATTGAATATGAGCACGTAAAAGAAGTTTTTATAGAACAAGCCTTTGTACAACATCGTTTTAACGATTTTTTAAACCTACGGGCCGGTCTTATGCTTATACCCATGGGCATCATTAACGAATTTCACGAACCTGTAACTTTTAACGGGGTTAAAAGACCTAATTTAAGTAATAAAATAGTACCCACTACCTGGCGCGAGATTGGCATTGGCCTTACAGGTCGGATTCAATCAGCTACGCTAAAATACCAGGTATATATTACCAATGGATTTAACGGTTACGATGGAAATGCCAGATTTAAAGGCGAAAATGGCTTCCGGGGAGGACGCCAAAAAGGTGCTGAATCGTTTATGAGCTCACCTGTATTTAGTGCTAAACTCGATTATTACGGCCTTCCAGGCCTCAAGGTTGGAGCCGCTGTGTAC
>JALWRJ010000205.1 GCA_026994125.1 Cyclobacteriaceae bacterium
CAATAAAGTAAATGTTAGAATTTACAATGCATTTCAGCTAATGCCACCAACACAGAAAGGCACAAATGCATTACAAAGAACCAGGGTTGAAATTTTATAAAATCAATTTTATTTAAAACCGAGCCTTACATAATATTAGTTTGTTTAAAGAAACTAATATGCCCGTACTTTTTTACCCTCCATAAAATTACTGAAAGCACGGTTTACTACTTTGTGGCCTCCCGGAGTAGGAAAATTACCTGTAAAGTACCAATCTCCCGTGTGGCCGGGTATGGCCTGGTGCAGGTTTTCGATGGATTGGAATATAAGTTGTAATTCCGACTCCATGCTTTCGGGCTTTACAATTTCGGCAATTTTTTTGGTAAGTTCATCGGAGCTAAACAACTGGTACAATTCTTTCACATAATTGGCCGGAGTTGCTTCGGCAGTAGCTTGCTGGCATTTGGCATATACTTCATCGAGCTTATGTTGTTGGTTGGTATCGTTTAGCAAGCCCAAAAGTGCCCTAAATGCCACAAATTCGTGCATTTTACTCATATCAATGCCATAACAATCGGGGTATCGAATTTGCGGAGCCGATGACACCACCACCACTTTTTTAGGTTGTAGGCGTGCAATCAACGTTAAAATACTTTTTTCGAGGGTAGTTCCTCTCACAATAGAATCATCAATAATAACCAGGGTATCCTGGTTTTTCTTTACTACCTCAAAGGTGCTGTCGTACACATGCGAAACCAGGTCATCACGGCTATCATCATCGGTAATAAAGGTACGCATTTTTACATCTTTAATAACTAATTTCTCAACCCTAGGCTTCAAAAACATAAGTTCTTGGGCCGATAAAGTCGTTTTTTCGCCTTGAAGTGCCTTTAGTCTCATTTCGGCTATATGCTCTTCAATGCCTTCAATCATTCCTAAAAAGGCAGTTTCGGCTGTATTGGGTATGTACGAAAATATGGTGTTTTTTAAATCAAAATTTATGGCTTTAAGTACTTCGGGCACCAGCAGTTTACCTAACTCTTTACGTTCGCGGTAAATATCGGGGTCGGTACCTCTCGAAAAGTAGATACGCTCAAAGCTACAGGCAGCTTTAGGCAGGGTTTCGATAAATTGCTGTTGAGCAAAGCTACCATCGCGCTTAATGGTTAGCGCATGGCCGGGCTTAATTTCTTCAATTTGGTCATACTCAATATTAAAAGCTGTTTTAATAGCAGGCTTTTCTGAAGCCACCACTATTACTTCCTCATCGGCATAATAGTAGGCAGGTCGAATACCGGCAGGGTCGCGAGCTACAAAGGCCGAACCCGAACCGGTAAGCCCGGCCATGGCATAGCCTCCATCAAAATCGCGACAGGCCTTTTGCAGCACATGGGTTAAATCCAGCTCTTTGGCAATTATTTCAGCAATTTCTTTATTAGAATATTGAAATTTATATTTATCGAACAAGCGTTGGTTTTCCTCGTCTAAAAAGTGGCCTATTTTTTCCATTACAGTTACGGTATCCGATTTCTCTTTGGGGTGCTGCCCTAAATCTACCAGTATCTGCACCAGGTTATCCACGTTAGTCATATTAAAATTACCGGCCATAGCCAGGCTCCGACTCCGCCAATTGTTTTGGCGCAGGATAGGGTGACAATTTTCGATGCTGTTTTTGCCATGGGTACCATAGCGCAAATGGCCTAGCCAAAGCTCACCGGTAAAGGCACAGTTTTCAATCAACCAATCGGCCTCTTTATAATGTTCCTGGCCCAACTTAGCGGCTTTGGCATATTTGCGGTCAATTTTACCAAAAATATCCGAAATAGGGTCATCGTTTACCGAACGGTACCTACTGATGTATTTTAATCCGGGTTCTTGTTCAATTTTAATATTGGCCACTCCTGCACCATCTTGCCCACGGTTTTTTTGTTTTTCCATAAGCAGGTACATTTTACGGGCAGCATAAGCGGCCGAACCATACCTATCGATGTAATATTGGAGGGGTTTTCGAAGCCGTACCAAAGCGATACCGCATTCGTGTTTTATAAAGTCGCTCATGGATATACGATTGCTGCCACAAAGGTAGCAGGTTGCATCAATTTTCTAAAACAAGGAACCTATAATTTCGGTTTAAGTTTTGCTTTTGTACTTACTCCCATAAACGGTGCATTTCAAGCACTACGGGCTCACCAAAAAATAATTTAGCTGAATGTTTAAACGAATCGGTTAAATCGCTCACAAAAAAACGATGATGGGCAGGCTGCTCTGCCGTAGCCAGCAGGTTGTTAGCTGCTAAAAATTGTTTTAAAAACGTAGCTGTAATAATGGAAGAATCCAATACCTGGATGGGGTGGTTATAATAACCGGCCAATTCATCTTTTATAAGGGGATAGTGCGTACAGCCCAGCACCAGCGAATCAATACCTTGCAAGGCAGTATTACCCAAATACTTATCTATTACATCGTGGGCAATCCGGTTATGCAAAAAGCCCTCTTCAATCATAGGCACCAACAAAGGTGTAGCAAGCGCTTTTACTTTTACATGTGTATTTTGAGCAAGGATGGACTGCGGGTAAATGCCCGAATTTATGGTTTGTTTGGTTCCGATAACCCCCACTGTTTTATTAGTTTGGGTAGTTGCAATATAATTTACCATGGGCTCAATTACATTAATTATTTTAGCCCGGCTGGCCACATATTCCTTTAACAGCTCGTTGGCAGCGGCCGAAGCCGAATTGCAAGCAATTACAATTACTTTACACTTCTGTTGCAGAAAAAAATCGGCAATTTTAACGGCATAGGCCTGAATAGTAGCGGTAGATTTATCTCCGTAAGGTAAATGTGCCGTATCGCCAAAATAAATAAGTTGTTCGTTGGGCAGCTCATTTTTTATGGCATGAGCCACGGTTAAGCCTCCAATACCGCTATCGAAAATGCCAATTGGCGCTGTTTTTTGCATAGTTTACAAAGATGTGATTATCGAATCTTAAATAGTACCTTTAGTCCTAAAAAAAGCATAGCAAAAGCTACCTTAAAGTTTAGCGAGGTAAAGGCCATTTTACTTTCAAACATCAGGCGTTTAACCAAGGCCCAATCTTCTAGCTTTGTTTTATTTAAGGCAAAAGCCGATTGGCAAACAATGAAGGTAGATTCTAACATTTTACTCTTACGGCTGTATTGCCCGGCCGAAACCGACCCACCATGAATACGCTTGCTTACCGTTACTTCCGGTGCATAGCAATATTTGGTTATGCGAGCCGAACGCACCCAAAAATCGAAATCTTCGTAACTTAGTGCTTCGTTATAACCTCCCAGTTGGGTAAGTAATGTTTTACGGTACACCATGGTAGCCGGGTTTATAAAATATTTACTAAGCACATACGTATATACATTGCCTTGAGGAACCTGCCCATCTTTAAAAAATGAAGGTGTTTTGTGCACACCTATCGTTTCATTTTTTTCATTTATAAGGCTAGCATCGGCAAAAAATACCCCATAGGCAGTACCCTTATGTTGCAAAGTTTTAACTGCAGTAGCTATACTTTCGGGCATTAGTACATCATCGGCAGCCAAATCAATAATAAAATCACCTTTTGCCCCTTGCAATGCCCTGTTAAAGGTAACACAATTCCCCAGGTTTTCTTTATTAAATAAAGTAGTAACCGGTTTGTCTTTAGCCCAGGATTTAATTACCTGTTGGCTGCCATCGGTACTGGCATCATCAGCAATTATGAGTTGAACCCGGGGATAGTTTACCTGCCACACCGATCGCAACATTTCTGCTACAAAAGCTGCTTGATTGTAGCAAATACATATAACCGAAACCAGGGGTTGCTCCATGCTCATAAGGTTAATTTATAGGTTAACTTATCGGTATTAATGGCGCCCAAATTCTTTTTAAATCTTGCTAACCCATTATTAAGCACCCCGTTTATCGATGAAACACCCAAATCGAGTATGCTAAACCCGTTTGATTGTGCATAATCATAAATATGTGCTACCAAAAAGGCCACCGGGCTGTAGTTTCGATATGCAGCATCATCGGCATGGTAAAAATTATACAACACGCGGGTATGTACAACTACACTTACAGATGCAGCTATTATACGGTTACGATGTTTAACCACAAATAATTTATAATGCGCAGGGCACAAAGTAATCGACCGCTTCAACTCCTCAAACGACATGCTCACCTTATAATTTTTTCGCCTTCGGGTATCTACAACCAAGGCATAAATTTCGGGCAGTTCCTCCAGGGTTGCAAGCTCAAAAACAAAACCTTGTCGATAGCATTGGTTTATTTTTTTTAACTCATTTTTAGCAGCTATCATGGTAAAAGGCTTATCCGAAACAGCTATATGCTGATTAACTTCGGTGGATTGCACCTTAAAACCCCGCGCTAAAATAACTTGGTGAATTTGACTAGTCCCAGGCCAATATTGCGGATAATTTTTAATTATAAGCTCTTTCACTCCTTGTTTGGCCAACCTGCCTATTACTACGTTCAAAAAATCGGGCAAATAACCTACCGTATTAGCAGAAACATCGATACCTCCAAAAGTAGCTCCATAGCCCGATATGGCCTGCTGCCCTTGTTGATAAAACCAAATATGCAGCTCTCCTCCCTCCTGTTTGCTATACCAGCCAGTTACGGTATAAGGCTTAGTTTGCAAAAAACAAGGCGAGTTAAAATAGTGCCCTTCTAAAACCCCGGGGAAATGAGTGCCAGAATCATAGGTTTGTATTTTAGAGGTTTGTAAGGCCATGTAATGCCAAATTAGTATTTTTGATGCTAATAAAAGTAAATTCGTACGGGCTAGCATTCTTTTGAGCGATTATTTTTTAACCATAGCAAATAAAGCCAAAGGCTTTTACAAAGAAAAAGGCAGTAAGTTTTTGGCGTTTGCCTATCCGGTAGCCAGTACAAAAGAGGTGGAAGAACACCTGCAACAACTACGTAAAACCTACCACGATGCCCGGCATCATTGCTATGCCTACAGACTAGGGCATCAGGGAGAGGAATACCGGGCAAACGATGATGGAGAGCCCAACCACTCGGCAGGAGACCCTATTTTAGGCCAATTAAAATCGGCAGGCCTTACCCGGGTATTAGTAGTGGTGGTTCGCTATTTTGGAGGCACTAAACTTGGTGTGGGGGGGCTGATACATGCCTATAAAAGCGCTACCGAAGATGCGCTTTTGAATTGTAAAATTATCAAACAGCCTATTACAGCAACCGTAAAACTTAACTATAACTATGCATCAACCAATGAGGTGGCTAGGCTTATCCACAAGTATGAGTTAAACATCTGCAAACAAAACTTTACTCAAACTTGCTTCTTGCAAGCCGAAGTAATTATAAGCCGGCAAAAACAATTGCTGGCAGAGCTACAATTGCTAATTGATACGGGGCATTCCATTACCATTGGTTAGATTGCCTACTTTAGGTAATTCACTTTAACAGTAATACAATATAACTATTTTATGTTTTAATAAAACATTATAAAGTATTTTTAAAAAATTAACAAAATACTTGCAAAGTACTTGGCTATACAAGGTACTTTAGCCGTACAACAAATTACAAACTCAAAATACTAACATTATGAACAACAACACTTCACTCGCGCCACCAAAAATAAGTACCCAAAGTTTACTGCTTTAAACACTCGCTTATTTTTAATCAACACAACTAAAGGCTTAAGCCGGCTGTTGTGCTACAACAAATTACATTTATGAAACTTGAAAACACACAAACCCAAATGCGCAAAGGCATTTTAGAATATTGCATTTTGCAGATAATTGCCCGGGGCGAAGTGTATGCCTCCGATTTATTGCACGAGCTTACCGATGCAAAAATCATGGTGGTAGAAGGCACGTTATACCCCTTGTTATCTCGACTACGAAAAGCCGGGTTGGTAGAATACAAATGGGTAGAGTCGGCCTCCGGCCCACCCCGAAAGTACTACACCCTTACCCAGGAAGGGCATTCGTTTTTAACTAACCTGGATAAAACCTGGGGCGACTTAGTAAAATCGACCCGTTTAATTACCAACAGAACCAAAAAAGCATCGAAGTAGCCAACCGGCATTAACCTTAGAAACAATGAAAAAAAACATAAGCATAAATATAAGTGGCATCCTGTTTCATATTGAAGAAGATGGCTACGAACAACTAAAAAAATACCTGGAATCGATAAGCTCCTATTTTTCGGAATTTGAAGGAAGCTCCGAAATTATAGCTGATATTGAAGGAAGAATTGCTGAGATTTTTTTAGAAAAATTAAATGAAAACAAACAGGTTATTACCCAGGAAGACGTAACAGGGCTTATGGCAACCATGGGTAGCATTAAAGATTTTGAAGCCCTGGAAGAGGACGAACCTTTGGAGCAAAACAAACAAGCACCCGACCAAGAAACGCCCGAACCCGATCCATGGAGCATACCCAAAGATAAAAAGCGATTGTACCGCGATAATCAACGCAAAATTTTAGGGGGAGTGGCTTCGGGTATTGCGCATTATTTTTCTATCGATCCGGTATGGATTCGATTGGCCTTTATCTTACTGCTCTTCGATGCTTTTCTATCCTTTGCCTTAGCACCACTTTCGGTGGTGGCCTACATGGTTTTGTGGATTGCCGTACCAGCCTCCGATAGCCTGGAAGAAGATAAAACTATGAAAAAACTTTTTAGAAACCCGGAAGGCAAGGTATTGGGAGGGGTAGCGCAAGGGCTGG
>JALWRJ010000206.1 GCA_026994125.1 Cyclobacteriaceae bacterium
AAGGGAATATCAGGTAGCAATTGCTGTGGAGTAATCAAACCTTCGTCCAGGGCACAGGCATATAAAACCGGTTTTAATAAACTGCCCGGGCTTCGTTGGGCGGTTATCATATCCACATGGCTCCCATGTGTAGGCGATACATCTGCATTGCCTACATAAGCAACAACCTGCCCGGTATTAATGTCAACCACCATAGCTGCTGCATTATGCACCTGGTTGCCGGCCCAGCTCTGGCTATGTGCATTTACCAAATGGGTAATTTGTTGTTGTAACCCGGCATCCAGGGTGGTTTTAATGGCTTTACCGGTATGGCCGTTAGCCATATACCGGTGTAGCAAATGGTAGGCACTATGGGGTAAAGGTTGGGCTTTACCGGGTAAAGGCTCTTGCTTTGCTAAAAAGAGGTCGTCTGTGGATAGATAACCCCGTGAGGCCAGTTTCGTAAGCAATTGGTCTCTTTTAGCTCGCAATGCTGCATTGTTTTTACCCGGATAAATTAAAGCCGGGCTGTTAGGTAATACCGCCAGGGTGGCGGTTTCGGCCCAGGAAAGGCGATGTGGCGGACGACCAAAATAACGGTACGAAGCGGCACTTAGCCCTACTATATTGCCCCCAAAAGGGGCATTATCGGCATAGGTTTTTAAAATTTCCTCTTTGGAGTACAGAATTTCTGCTTTGATGGCACGTAACATCTCCCACAGTTTTTGCAGGTAGGTACGAGCCGGGTTGTTATAAGCCAGGCGAATGGTTTGCATGGTAAGCGTGCTGCCTCCGCTTACTACTTTGCCGGCTTTTATGTTTTGGTATATTGCCCGTACCAAAGCAACGGGGTTAATGCCCGGATGGTAGGCAAAGTACTCATCTTCGTACAAGGTTATGGCCGCCTTAAATTTAGCCGGAATGGAATCGGAAGGGGGAAACCTCCATTGTTCGTCTGTGGCTATGGCTGCACTAAGTAGCGCCCCGTTTTTATCGTACAGGGTAGTGGTGCGTGGGGCATCCATTAATGGATTGGGCAAGGGAATAAATAAGATAAAAAAAAATAGGATAGCTATACCTACTAGTACAATTTTTAACCTGTTTGCCATGTAAGTTTTACTAAACTTTTTTAATGTGAAGAAATCCAATCATACCAATATACCGCCACCTTATCCCAATTAAAAACAGTTCTATCAATATGGCCGTTTTCATCTACAGGGAAAAAATTATGTTCGGTGCCGGGTAGTACTAAAAACGAAATATTTTTCTTTTGATTTCTGATGGCTTCAAACCTCAAATAATCATTGAAAATTGCTCCAGAATCTTTACCTCCATAACTTACTAAAACAGGAATTTGGAGTGATAAAATTATAGGAATTAAATTTTGGTTAAACGAAAATTCCGATTTGTTAGAGTCACCACCATGCACAGGGTTAGTGTTAGCAGTATCTTTTATTATTTCTTCCCAATAATGAAACATTCCATTAGTTAGCCGGTTTAAGCTGTCCTTTTCATTTTTTCTTAGTTGGTTTAGTGTTCTCATCATTCTTCCCAAAGGAGTGCCCCCTGAAAAAATTACATGTGTTACATCTTGCGATTGTTCAGCTATTTTAACCGCAATGGCGCTGCCT
>JALWRJ010000207.1 GCA_026994125.1 Cyclobacteriaceae bacterium
CCCCCAAAGCTGTGCGCCTTTTGTGGGAAAAGCATCCACAAAAGCCACCCAGTTTCGGGGTCGGCTTAACTAAGGCGTTAGAACGGGAAGTATTTTTTGTATAAATATAATTAAAAAGTAAATCAGATTTAAATTATAAATAAAGAATTATTAAGTGCATTCGCGTGAACTATTTTGGCAGATTTGTTAAACAATCATCTGCGTCTGAATGAAATCTATGCGGAATATTTAAGCAGGTTATTAAAAGAAGGTCTCATTTAGAAAATATCAAATCTGGAAGCCAGGGCAGGTTTGAAAAAGAAAGGTTATCAATATATTCCGCTTGTCGCGAGAAAGTAACCAAGTGTTTAATTACAGTCAGATTTTAAAGATTGAAGCGCAAGCGTGAAAGTAAATATTAAGTTCACGTTTAAAAGGTTGATAATCACAGCAGTAGAAAAAATGTGAGCGCATCTCAATCCTATCGCAGGTTTATTAGTAAATCATGCCGAAGCATGAGAAAGCCAATCAGCTGAGCGAGAGAGCATTACAAGCATTAAAGACAAAAAATAAAAGATTACAAATATTGTAAAAAATAAGGTAATCTATAAAAAAATAAAACCTTAGTTTATAAGCGTAATAAACAAAATATGTTTACTGAACAAGAAAATAGTTCTAACAAGAAGTTGCACCTGACAATTCAAAGTGGCGCTTGTTTTGCTAAAAAAGCAGCAAAAACGCGCCACTTTGAATCGCCGGTGAACTAGGCGTTATGTGCAAAAAACACACTCTTGACACTAGTATCAATAATGCTACTATATGGGTATGGCTAGCATATCTATAATTTTAAAAGAAATGAAATCCAACCCCAAAGGGGTTCGCTTCAATGATCTTCAAAAGGTTTGTGAGCATTTCTTTGGAAAACCAAGGCAAAGCGGAAGTAGTCACTGCATTTATAAAACACCCTGGCCTGGCGACCCTCGTGTAAATATACAAAATAAAAAAGGAAAAGCTAAGCCTTATCAGGTGAAACAGGTACTACTTGCTGTAGAAAAAATCGAGGTGCAACATGATTAATGAAATCGAAAAATATACCTATCGCGTAATGTGGTCTGAAGAAGATGAAGAATTTATTGGTCTATGCGCTGAATTTCCTAGTCTTAGTTGGCTAGCATCTACTTCAGCAAAAGCATTAAAAGGAATACAAACAGTTGTAAAAGAATGTGCAACTGACATGTCAAAAAATAAAGAAGAACTACCAACTGCTATTTCAGCACGTAATTTCAGTGGTAAGTTCATGGTGCGTGTACCTCCAGAAGTTCATCGTCACCTTGCAGTTGAAGCAGCTGAGTCAGGCGTAAGTTTAAATCGTATCGCAAGTGTAAAGCTTGCACACTAAGCACATAACAATACGTTTAAGTCCGACCCCCAAAGCTACGCGCCTTTTGTGGCGCTGCGCATATTGCCACAAGAGGCGCGCATCTTCGGGGTCGGCTTAACTCTGCGTTAGAACGGGAAGTATTTTTTGTATAAATATAATTAAAAAGTAAATCAGATTTAAATTATAAATAAAGAATTATTAAGTGCATTCGCGTGAACTATTTTGGCAGATTTGTTAAACAAT
>JALWRJ010000208.1 GCA_026994125.1 Cyclobacteriaceae bacterium
TCTTCACTAATTCGCTTAGCTGTTATATCTAAATGAGTTCCTGATACCCGGCTGGCCTTGCCCGAAGGCAGGTATTCTACTACCTTGCCCCGGTCTAAAATCCATTTCCACTCACCCCCTTTAGATTTAACCCTGTACTCTGCCATGTAAGCATCTGTTTTTCCGGCTATGTGGTCATCCAATCTTTTTTGCACCCAGTCAAGGTCATCGGGGTGTACTAGGCCTGTCCAGGTAAACATATCAATTTCATCGAGTTCGTACCCTAAAATTTTAGCCCACTGCTTGTTATACACCATGGTATTGTTTACCAAATCCCAATCCCATATACCTAATTCTCCTCCTTCAAGGGCTAATTCTAAACGCTCCTGACTTAGTTTAAAAGCTTGTTCGGCTTCTACCTGCCGGGTTACTTCTGTAAATATTAATGCCACTAAATCCTCGTTGGTGTCGGGGTTTTCTAAAGGGAAAAAATACCCTAAAAGCCAATTTTCTTTACGCGTATTGGCTCCGCGACCCAACCCCGAATAATCCAAAACATAGTTAATTACAGGAAGTTCTACACTTTTACCATTAAAGGCCTGTTTAATGTATGGCCCAATGGCCTGATTATTCAATTGTTGGTCATCAAACAAATTATAATACTCATGAATAAGGTAAAGTTCTTTATCGCTAAGCCCCCATAAGTTACGGTAATGCTGATTGGTATAAAACACCGATCCGTTTTGCCTAAAAATCATTATGGTCATGGGGGCGTTTTCGATTACCGATTTAAACCCTTTCTTAGATAAAAAATTTAGTTGCGCATTATCAAGTACTTCCTCACCTAACGAAATAATACCCCCAGCCGCTTTATTTCCTACCCAAATGGGGCTTATAACTACTTCAAACTTTTTAGAGTTTATTACCAGCAAGGTAGTTATATTGCCTCCTGCCTTTAATTGGTTTTTAATAGAAACCTGCGAAAGTTCGAACCCGGCTATAACAAAAAGACTTTTTTTGATTATAGCAGTAGCGCTAACCCCTGTTTTTTGCTCAAAAGCAGGGTTGATAAGATCTACTTTAAAATCGGCATTAAAACTAATTACACCGGTTGGTTGGTTGTAAAAAATGGCAGCCTCTAATGAAGTTTCTTCACGAACTTTTGTCTTCATAAAAAATTATCAATAATTTCAAGCCAATTATTCTCTCGATAATACTAAGATTTTTGACATAAAAAAAATACAATTAAGAAATCTTGTGAATTGAGTTTTTATTGGTCAATAAAATAGCAAAATAGTAATAAGTTGAGTAAATTTTTAAATCAATTTAACGCAATTAAAAAGAAGGGTTGGACAAAACTAAACTAAGTTGTAAATTACGCTTAAACCAATTGCTTGGATGAAATTTTTTTACAAATTTTTAATGTTCCTCATCATTTATGGGTTGTTGGCTATCCCCGATAACACCCATTCTATTCATCCGCCTACGGGTAACCAGTTACATAGTAGCGGTAAATGGTGGGGCAAATATGCTCAAAATTTGGTAAAATTTAGGATTACCAATGCTACTTACCAAGACTACAAGTACAACGAACACCATGCACTGCTAACAACGCATTTAAAC
>JALWRJ010000209.1 GCA_026994125.1 Cyclobacteriaceae bacterium
CTTTTAACAGCTTGGGTCCTTGGTTTTTAACCTTTTCGGTGTTCAGTTGGTCGGGCCAAATACTGGTAACCATATAAATTTGTTCCCTTGCCCTGGTAATAGCTACATTTAGCCTGTTTTCGCCCCCGGCCACATTTAAGCTGCCAAATTGAAGCACCATCTTGCCTGCTTTATTGGGTGCATAGGCTGTACTAAAAATAATAATATCTCGTTCATCGCCCTGCACATTTTCAATATTTTTGACCAATAACCCCTCCGGTACACTAAATTTTCCAGTGGCCACTACCTCGTCTATCAAATCGAGTATGAGCTCCTGCTGGCGGGCATTAAAAGTAACCACACCAATGCTTTTAGCAGGCTGCTCACGG
Source organism: Cyclobacteriaceae bacterium (assembly GCA_026994125.1). Classification (GTDB taxonomy): domain Bacteria; phylum Bacteroidota; class Bacteroidia; order Cytophagales; family Cyclobacteriaceae; genus JAKISE01. The sequence goes on from JALWRJ010000209.1 coordinate 369, forward strand.
GTAAGTTGTTGTATTAACTCGATTACTTTGGCTGCCTCCTGGCTATTAGTGTTGTTTTCCCAGGCGCCATCCAGCTTAATGTATTTTATAGCAGGCAGTTGGTTGTTCACCAATTTTCTATCGGGTAGCAGGCGCAAGCCATTTTTATAAAAATGAGTATTGCTAAAGGCAATTAATTCGGGCTTTTTACTACGGTAATGGCCTTTAAGCTGAATGTTCATTAAGTATTGTTCGCTTAACTCCAGCAACGAATCCACCTCAAGGGCAATATCTTCCTCTTCAATTTCTTCCCAGCGGGCTTTGTACAAATCGTTGGGGCGCAGTTGCTTGCTATCACCAGCCACCACCATTTGTTTACCCCTAAACATAGCCGGTATGCCCCGTTCGGTAAAACACTGAGAGGCTTCGTCAAATATAACAATATCAAAAAGCTGCTGCATAGGAAAAATAGCGGAAACAGCTTCGGGCGAAGCCATCCAGCAGGGAATTAAATCAAAAAGTTCATCGCTATGTTGCGCAATCAATTTTCGGAGAGGCCAAATTCTGCGCTGTTTGGTTACCTGATGATTTATTTCGCGGTAGGTAACCCGGTTGTTTAATCGGTTATATTCTACATTTTCATATACTCGTTCGCGGGCACGTACTAAAAGAATTTCGTTGCTAATTCTAAGCTTTTCACGGATGTTATTCTGCAAATCGGCTTCCATTTGCTTAAACTTACGTGAAGAAACCGAACGCAGCACCGGGTATTTGGTTTCTATATGATCTATCCATTGTAGTTTTAGGCTGTTTAGTAACAGTTCTTCGTAGGCTTGTTCCTGGTAAGTGCCAAGTGCTTCGAGTACCGCATTGGCTACCGTAATTTCATAGCTATGCAGCTCGTTACATAGGGCATCAAAATCGCATAAATCGTCAAAATCTTTTTTTAAGCAGCGGCTAATTTTAGCGTGCCACTCAACATCCGAGGTAAGTTTTCGAAGTTGGTTTTCAGTAAAAAAAACCTCCCACCGGTTCCAGGCTTCGGGTATATTATCTATTACCTGGTAAAGCGCATTTATTTTTTCACTTAGCTCTTCGTAACTTAATTTTTCGGTATTAAAATACTCTTTAAAATTTCGATACGAATACATAATAAGCTTGCACCTAAAGGCTTCTTTTAGTGCATGGTACCAGTTTTGTAATTCGCCTTTGTCCAGCGGGCCTTGGTATTCCTCTACCCAACCT
>JALWRJ010000210.1 GCA_026994125.1 Cyclobacteriaceae bacterium
ATAGTAGGCGTTGCCGTTTTACTTCTTTTTCGGCATTATGAAAATTAATTTTTGCTGTTTTAATACGTACCTCGGCATTATTAAGGGCTACCACATTAGGAATTATCTTTACCTTTGCTATTTTATCGCCCTCCTTTACTAAGTTGCCTGCTTCCAGGTACAGTTTTTCGATAACTCCCGAAACCTGCGATTTAACTTCAATTTCCTTGCGAGGCACAATAGAGCCGGTGGCAACTGTTTTACGTTCTATATCGGTAATAAACGGGCTATTGGTTTCGTAAATTACAGGGGGCTCTTCTGATTTTTGGTAGAGATAGTAACCTGTGCCAACAAAGCTGCCCACAGTTAATATGACTGCTAAGATGATAAGTACTTTTTTCATTTTGTGCAATTTGAGTTTTTAGTGTTATTATTAAGTTTTTGCATTTATTAATGAGTAGTTAATCTACTCGAATAGCTTCTATGGGGCTTACCGAGGCTGCTTTTCGTGCCGGCATAATACCCGCCAGGGCTCCTCCAAAAATAAGTAAGGCCAAGGCTCCCACCGCCACTTTAATATCTACCTCCGGAGTACCTAAAAATCCTTCATCAGGCACAACACCGGCTATCAATTCTATAATAACCACTCCGATAACCAAGGCCACATAACCTCCAATAGCGGTTAAAAAGATAGATTCCTGTATTACAAGTGAAATAATAGACCAAGGCGTGGCTCCTAATGCTTTGCGAATACCAATTTCTTTGGTACGTTCTTTTACAATAATGAGCATAATATTACTTACGCCAATTACCCCTGCCAGCAAGGTGCTAATTCCTACAAACCAGGTAAACACATTAATACCTGAAAACAATCCCGATATTTCTGCAAATTCCTCTTCTAAATTATTCGTTCCTATGGCATCTACATCTAGTGGATGTATGCTATGGCGCTTGCGTAAATTTGTAAGAATGGCCTCCTCTACTTCCGACACCTTGTAACCCGGTTTTACAGCGTAGGCATACCAGCCCACCCGATTGCCATAATTAAATGCTTTTTGAAAAGTAGTAAAAGGCAGGTATATGGTTTGCGTATCTCTATCGGCTTGCTCACCGGTTCTTCGTGAATCGAATAAGCCTACCACTTTAAAATTAACCCCATTTATTTTAATATACTTACCAATGGGGTTGCTATCTTCAAATAACACATCTTTTACATTGCGTCCAATTACCGCTATTTTTCGATTATCCGAAATATCAAAGTCGTTTATAAACCTGCCTTTTGCCAATTTTACCCGCTGAATATTAATATAGCCCGGGTAATCGCCATTTACCCTAAAATTGCCACTTTGGTTACGGTAGGTTACTACATTGCCTCCATTAAAACCGGCCAGTTGGTTACGGGGTGCCAGGTAAGCCAGTCCCGGAATTTTTTTACGCAATATGTCGGTATCCTTATTGGTAAACTTAATGGTACGACCAGGCTGATACCCACCGTACGAAATAGTTGTTCTACGCGACCAAAAAAAGCCACTATTGGTAGCCCAGGCCGAAAAATCGCGTTCAACACCATTTTGTAATCCTTTGCCGGCACCCAACAAAATAATTATCATAA
>JALWRJ010000211.1 GCA_026994125.1 Cyclobacteriaceae bacterium
TTTATAACCAACATGGCCAACCAGTGCTTTGGGTGGTTACTGCATGTGCCCCTTACCGCCTGTCTCCCAAAGAATGGCAGTTTCCGGTGATTGGTAGTTTTTCATATAAAGGTTTTTTTAATAAAGAAAAAGCCGAAGAACTGGCTACCCAATTGCATGCCCAAGGGTACGATGTAGAGCTGTCTCCTGTAAACGGGTGGTCCACCCTGGGTTGGTTTAAAGACCCGGTGCTGTCGAACATGCTCGAAGGCAGTGTGGGTAGCCTGGCCAACACTTTGTTGCATGAGCTTACCCATGGCACACTCTTTATTCCCGATAGCATGACCTTTAACGAAAACCTGGCTTCGTTTGTAGGCCAAAGAGGAGCCCTGGCTTTTTTAGCACATACGTATGGGGCAAACAGTTCCGAGGTGCAGGCTTACACAAAACGAATTGCCGATAGCCGGCAGTTTACAAGGTTTATGGTAGCAGGTGCCCGCCAATTAGATAGCTTATACCAGGCCATTGCACAAAAACCTACGCAGGAAAAGGAAAAGTTTAAACAAGCTTTTATGGCTAACTTTGTAAGCCATTTAGATACCCTACAGCTTGCTAACCCCAAACGATTCCAAGCTATTTTTAGCGAAAAACCCATTAATAATGCCGGCTTTATTTCATTTTTAAAGTACCGTGAACGACAACATGTATTTCAACAGCAGTTGGATGAACAGTTTAAAGGGAATTTACGTGCCTTTATAGCCTACTGGAAGAATAAACACCCTATAAAAAAATAACCTCAATTTTCTATATTTGATAACAAATTGATAACATGAGGTAATAGCTATTTTAGTGCGACCTGCCTTAACTTTGCTCAACAATGTCAACAAACGGACACCATATATTAGTAGTAGATGACGATGAGGACATTCTCGACTTGCTTTCGTATAACCTAACCAAGGAAGGCTACAAGGTATATAAAGCATACGATGGCCTGGAAGCCATTGAAGTTGCCAAAGCCAAGCTCCCCGAGCTAATTATTTTAGATATTATGATGCCCAACATGGATGGGGTGGAAGCTTGCAGGCTTATCAGGCAGGAAAAAGAACTAACTAAAGCACATATTATCTTTTTAACAGCTCGTATTGAAGAATACTCTGAAGTGGCTGCATTTGATGCAGGAGGAGACGATTTTATTTCTAAACCCATTAAACCCAGAGCTTTACTAAGCCGTGTAAACTCGTATTTTAATAAACTCGATAAAAAGAAAGACCAAATCGGTGTTTTAAAAACGGGAGCATTGGAGATAAACCGGTTAAATTATACTGTATTGCTTGAAGGAAAAAAAATTGTACTGCCACGCAAAGAGTTTGAACTACTTTATTTTTTGGCTCAAAAACCCGATGAAGTGTTTAATAGAGATACATTGCTAAAGCATATTTGGGGCTCCGATGTGTACGTTTTGGCACGTACTGTAGATGTGCACATTCGTAAAATAAGAGAAAAAATAGGGAACCGGTTTATTAGCACCATTAAAGGAGTGGGGTATAAGTTCGAACCTCATGAATAAGGTGGTTATAGTATTGTCTGTTTCATTGCTAGTGGCTGTGTTGGCTACGTTTTTATTGTATTCGGCCGGTTATAGCGGTAAACTGCTTTTCCTGATTTTTTCTTCTACCTTTGGATTAAATGTATTGGTGTTTTGGATAACCCTGGAATACATTATTTTACGCGATGCCTTTTTCTTACGCGATAATATTTCTTCGTATTTACAATCCGGAAAACCTGTCAACACAACTTCCGGTTTTAACCTTCAGGTGTCTAAAAAAATTCACCGCGATTTTACCTTGCTGCAACAACGCCATAAAAAAGAAATTGACCGGCTTAATAAACGTGCCGAATTTAGAACCCAATTTATTGCCGATATTTCGCACGAGCTTAAAACTCCCATTTTTGCGGCACAAGGCTATGTACACACCTTACTCGATGGGGCGTTAGATGACGAAGAAGTGCGTTATAAATTTCTTAAAAAATCGGCCAATAGCCTCGATATGCTGGATAAGCTGGTAAAAGACCTTTTAGAACTCTCGCAAATAGAAACGGGCAATATTGTACTCATGTATGACCACTTTGATGTGGTAAAGCTGGTTGATGAGGTACTTGATGATTTTGAACATAATGCGCGGAAAGTTTCCGTATCGCTTAAACGCACAAAGCAACCCACCGAAGCCATTGTATATGCCGATTACATGCGCATTAGGCAAGTGCTGCAAAACCTGGTATCTAATGCTGTTAAATACAACCACCAGGGGGGTAAGGTAAGGGTAAAGCTTATCGACCAGCCCGAAACGGTAGAAATACAAGTAGCTGATACCGGAATAGGTATTCCCGAAGAAGACCTGCCTAAGGTTTTTAACCGTTTTTACCGGGTAGATAAAAGCAGAACCAAATTAAAGAAACGAACCAGCAGTGGTTTAGGGTTGGCCATTGTTAAACATTTGCTCGAAAGCCACCAAAGCAGCATAATGCTTAAAAGTAAAATTGGTAAAGGTTCGGTATTTAGCTTTACTTTGCAAAAAGATAAAGTACATGAGCAGGCAGGCAAACCTAACGAACTGGATATTATTTGAGGATGATGATTTTTTGGTCATCAACAAACCTCCTTACATTGCTTCGTTAGACGACCGTTCGAGTACCCTGAATATAAACAAGCTAGCCAAAGCCTATTGGCCGGATGCACAGCTCTGCCACCGGCTGGACAAAGATACCAGTGGCGTTATGCTACTGGCAAAACACCCCGATGCTTACAAGTTTGCGGCTATACTTTTTGAGCAGCGCAACATACACAAGGTGTACCACGCAGTGGTACATGGCACCCACGAGTTTACTAACCGGCTGGTAGATGCTCCGCTTTTAACCACCGGCAAAGGCAAAGTAGTAGTTAACCATCGCCAGGGCAAGCCCTCGAGTACTACCTTTACTACATTGGCTATTTACAAGGCTTATTCGCTGGTACAGTGCGAACCTCTTACCGGCCGAATGCACCAAATACGGGTACACCTGGCCGGACTACAAGCCCCCATTGTGGGCGACACGTTTTATGGTGGGCAGCCATTTTACCTGTCGGCTATTAAGCGCAATTATCATTTAAAAAAGAATACAGAAGAAAAGCCGCTCATCCAACGTTTTGCATTGCATGCCTACGAATTAACCTTTACAGGCCTGCATGGCAAACCCTACAATTTTAAAGCCCCTTATCCTAAAGATTTTAGCGTGCTGCTAAAGCAATTGAAAAAAGCATGCAAAACTGCTTACTGATACAGATGAAAAACACCCGAATTTTATGGCTATTAGTTTACGTGCTTACCGTTTGGTTATTTGTGGGTGGCTCTGTGGCAAAAGCACAACAACATATAGCTAACCTAAGCAGGGTTTATGTAGATTCGGCCTCGGTGCTTACCATACAAGAGGTAGCCAATCCCCGGTTTCAATCTAAGTTTGCAAAATTCACTCAAAGTATTGAATCGCAAACGTTTACCCCCTACACTTATTGGATACGTTTTACCGCACCCGCAGCAGGAAACTACTTTATAGCTTCGGCCAACACATTTATAGACTACCTAACACTTTATACACCCCAAGCTACAGGCTGGGCAACCACCCAAAACGGGCTTTTGCAGCTACATAAAACAGGGCATTCTTCGCTTACTTTACAGCTACCCAACGAGGCTGCCGGCCAGGTTTGTTACCTTAGGGTGCAGTCTGGTTGCATATCGAAACTCGATATTTTTTTACTGGAACAACATGAGTTGACTGCAGGCGAAAACTATAAGCTAAGTTTTTTTGCGGTAGTAATACTGGTTACCCTGGCCTATTTTTTGGCTGTACTATTCCTTTTTGTAGTTACAAAGCAAAAAGGCCTGCTGCTGGTTGCCTTATATACGCTGGTTACCATAGTAATGGCCTTGTTTACATCAGGCTTTTTATATCAGTTTTTGCCTCCAATGCCATTGTGGTTTTACAAGTGGTCGTTTGTATATGTGGTAGATGTATATTGGGCTACTTCGGCCTTACTTAGCTTTGCCTTGCTTAAAGTAAAAAAAATTGGAGGAGGCATTGTGCTTGTATTCTATGCAGGCATAGGCATTTTGGTAGCCCTAATGTTTACCCCTTGGTTGCTTAACCGCCAACTCGTTACTCAAATTCATTTTATTATACCAACCCTATTTATTTTATTCAACCTTTCAATAGGCACGTACTTAAGCATTACTAAAAAAATACAAGAGGCGTTTTACCTAAGCTTGGGTTGGCTTTATTATTTTTTTACCCTTGTAGTATGGACGTTGGCTAGTACATCTGTTATTCCTATTACGTTTTTTACTAAAAATGCTCCGGCTACAGGTATAATATTAGAGTTTGCCATTTTTGCTGTTATTGCTGCCCGGTATTATTTGTTAAAGCAGGAAAAATCGGCTCAGATGCAACAGCAAATAGAGGGGCTTAACGAACAACGGCTGGCTATTAAAAATAAGTACGAAGCCAGGTACCTATCCTTATCTAACCGCGAAAAAGAAGTATTGGCCCTGTTGTCCGAGGGTGCCTTGGATAAAGAAATTGCAGACCAACTTAATATTGCTCTGCCTTCTGTAAGAACTTATACCAAACGAATTTACGATAAATTAGATGTTTCAAACCGAACGGAAGCTTCGGTTATCTATAATAACCTTAGGCTAATAGACCGGCTTTTTTCTTAATTCTTTCATAACCAATTGGCCAAACCCAGTGTAAGTTGCTGATAATCAATTGTCATTAAAAATAATGACAGCAATTAAGGCGAACATCGTTTGTTGTGCAAGCAGCTACCACATAAATTTACTATTGAATAAAGTAATTATAAGATTTTACTTTAGTTGGTTAGTTGTTAAACTACATTATGCTAGTTTAGTAAAAGCCTGGTGCTTTGTAAAAAATTATACAAGCCTTAATTTTTGCTAAGCTCAGGCTTTTTTATTTTATGTGAGGGTTGGGATGGCAGGAGCATTCTTTTAAACCAAGGGTTACACAGGTTCCAGGCTAAGATACATTTCTACGCCTAAAACGACTACTGGTGAGTTAAAAACCTCTTTTGGGAAAACTCAATTAATAGGGGGAATCTAATTATGTAACCCTGCAATAGTATTCAAATTAATCTTTATTTCTAATTTCAGAAATACAGGTATCATCCCATTTATCTCCTTTGTAAACTTCTATTATTTCTAATCCTAAAAAATAAGTATAATCTAATTGATTTTCTCCATCCCTATAAGTGGAAGGCTTAAAATAAGGAGTTGGTAGGTTTTGATAACCATTTATATCTTTAAGGACAACAATTGATTGAGATACCATGTGCAAGTTTTTGTAAACAGTTCCATATTGTGTTGCTCCATCCATTTCTGCTTGAATGATAGCCAACCGAACTACTTTGGGCCTGCTATTATTTGAAAAGCTAGAAGCTGACTTTCCATATCCAGCCCATATTTTAACAGGCATATTCAAATCTAAGCAAGGCACAATAAGCACTTCCCCAATTCCATATCCATTAACACCTTCAACCCAAGCTGTGGCAGGGTTGTTATCTGCTATATTACCCATGGAGTACTTGCAGGTCCAATTAACATAATCAGTATCATCAGGTATCCCTCCTTCTGGGTCTTCTATAATTTTAGGAGCCATACCACTTGCTTTTAAGTACGAAGAAGCCATAGCCTGTAACCCTGGCCCATAGCAGGCGTGCACGTAAAGCTGCGCTATTTTTTGCCCCGCAAACAATTTTTTTAGTTCAGGGTTTGCTGCCTTACAAGGGAAAGATTCTTCTTGTGCCATTACAGAACCCCAGCTAAATAGAAAGAAGAGAGCCAAAAGGTTAGCAACTAGTATTTTTTTCATTAGAGTGTTTGTTTTTCACAAGATAACCTAAAATAGAAAATTTACAAAACCTACTGCAAATTACCTGCCACACAATCTCCAATGGCTACTCCTGTGCGCCAATTGCCCGAAATCTTAAGACCGGGATATTGGGTTTCAACGGCATCCATTTGCGCCATTAGTTTGTAGTAGCCAAGGTTAAACTGCGGGATGGCTCGTTTTACAATATAATGCGATTGAAAACCAGGCTTTCCATTAATCTGCATATGTTTTTCAAAGGCCGTTTTTGCTTTGGCAATGGCTTCTTCCGGGTTGGCAATGGCAGCTTTATTATTTACACCTCCCACAAATAAAGTAAAAAGGCTTTTCCCTGCCGGAGCCACTTCCGGAAAGATGGCTGAGGTCCAAATGCCTCCGAGGTAGGGTTGCTTTTCTTGTTGAGGAATCAGGTAGCCAAAGCCATTTTGTTCCTGACCAATTTGCGTTTTGTTATAACCTAAGTAAAGCAACAGCATTGGGGCGTGTTCAATGGCATCAATGGCTGTTTTAAGGGAAGTATCTAAAAAAGGAAATGTGCTAGCCAATACATTGGCGGGCAAGGTTGAGATAACTTTTTTGGCAGTAATTTTTTTGCAGCTTCCATTTTTCGTATAACTCACTTCAAAGCCTTCGTTACTGGGTGCCACCTTTAACACGCTTGCCTCCAAAGCAACGTGGCCTTCCAATTGATGCTGAAG
>JALWRJ010000212.1 GCA_026994125.1 Cyclobacteriaceae bacterium
GCTACAACCACGCACCAAGTTTGCCCATAAAGGTAACTTTGGGCATGGGTTACTGGTGGCAGGCAGCTATGGTAAAATGGGATCTGCCATGCTTGCCGGCCAGGGCATGTTGCGCAGTGGCATTGGACTGGGCACCACCTTAGTGCCGGCTTGTGGATACAACCTAATGCAACTAGGCATCCCTGAACTCATGTGCCTTACCAGCGGCAACACGCAACTGGAGGCACTGCCCAAAACAGAGTTTGCAAAGTTTACCGCTATTGGTATTGGGCCGGGCATTGGTACCGAACCGGGCAGTTTGGCGTTGCTTACCCAACTCATTGAACACGTTCCAAAACCCATGGTACTAGATGCCGATGCCATTAACCTAATAGCTCAAAACCCGGAATTGCTTACAAAACTACCCGCCCAAAGCATATTAACACCTCATGTGGGCGAGTTTGAGAGGCTTACCGGTAAAAGCCAACACGGATTAGAAAGGCTAACCAAACAGCAGAATTTTTCAAAAAAACACCAGCTAGTTGTTGTACTAAAAGGAGCACACACCAGCATAACCGATACCCATGGCCAGGTATGGTTTAACAGCACAGGGAACCCGGGCATGGCCACCGGAGGCAGTGGCGATGTGCTTACCGGCTTAGTTACCGGCCTCCTGGCACAGGGCTACCCGGCTTTTACTGCCGCTCGCTTAGCCGTGTACCTACATGGCCTGGCGGGTGACATTGCCAGGCAACACCTGGGAGAACAGGCTATGGCAGCCACGGACATTGCCCAACGAATTTCCGATGCATTTATTTTACTAAACAGGTAACCTTTCTAAAAAAAGCACGTTATTTGTGTAGGAGTAACTCCAAACAAAATAAAATAAGCTTGGATTAAACCTTTTGGCGTAGTTTTTGTCAAAAAAAATACTAAAATAGAAACCGTGAAAAAAATTGTTTTTAGCATATTGTTTTTAGTGATGGCCTTGAGCACGTTTGCGCAATCCGGTACTGAATACCCTGCGTATGCCAACAACGATTTAAAAATTGAAAATAAAATTCAGATTTTTCCCAACCCAAGTATTGATTTTGTGAAGGTACAAATTGAAAGCTCTACTTTGGTAAATCCACAAATTGTAATTCATTCTGTTATTGGAAACCAGGTAGTGGCTAGTACCGAAAAAATATCGGACTCATCTTTTAAAGTAAATGTAAAAAATTTACCGGCAGGTTATTATTTATTAGCTGTTAAGGACGAATCTACAGGTTTTAGCGAAACCTATAAGTTCTTAAAACGCTAGTTTTTTACAAGATTACTTTCTTTATTGCTTTAGTAAAGCCCGGTAATTAGTTCGGGTGCGCTGCTCTAATAAAATTTTACTTTTGGGCGGGGTGTACTCCGAAAGTGCGTATGGCGTATAGTTTTTTATAGTAATTAATGTTAGCCCCGTATTGTAATACATAGTAAACCTATCGGCTAACGCACTTCGCAATGCTTTCACTTTTTCGGGGACGTAAGTAAAAGAAACTGAAATTGAAATAGCTGAATTTTGCAGCATGTTTACCGGCAAGTTGAGTTGATGCAGCGTTTTAAAAATGAGTGCCA
>JALWRJ010000213.1 GCA_026994125.1 Cyclobacteriaceae bacterium
ATTGTTTGGTAGTTGCCACGCCTGGGGTTTATAGCTAAACAAGCATTTTAGCTATTGGGTTCCGGGTATTTGAGTACTACAAACACATAAAGCTAAGCACCAAACTTACCTTTTAGTCTTGCCAGTTTGTCTTGAAAATCTCCTTGCGGGGCTTTGGGCTTAGTACGAGCCTGCTGCTTTGATTTACTCCGCTGCCTGGGTTTATTTTTTGCAAAAGGATCGGCTTTCATAGATAAGGCAATTCGTTTCCGGACTATATCCACCTCCAACACCGTTACGTGCACTTGCTGCTGCACCCGCACTACATCGGCCGGGTTGGCTACAAATGCATCGGCCAAATGGCTAATATGCACCAGGCCATCCTGGTGTACACCAATATCTACAAAAGCACCAAAATTGGTAATGTTTGTTACAATTCCGGGCAAATTCATGCCCATTTTTAAATCAGAAATAGTTTCTACCCCATCGGCAAACGAAAAGGCTTTAAAAGAAGCCCTGGGGTCACGTCCCGGTTTTTCGAGCTCGGCCATAATATCGTGCAAGGTAGGTAGCCCAACGGTATTGGTTTGGTAGTTGGCAAGTTTAATGGCTTTTTGCTTTTGCTTGTTATGTATTAAATCGGCTACCGAACAACCTGCATCTAAAGCCATTTGTTCTACAATTGGATAAGCTTCGGGGTGTACGGCACTGTGGTCGAGCGGGTTTTGCGAAGCGCGCACCCGCAAAAAGCCGGCCGCCTGCTCAAAGGCTTTATCTCCAAACCTGGGTACATTTTTTAAAGCTTTGCGCGAGTTAAAAGGTCCGTGCTGGTTGCGGTGGTTTACAATATTTTGTGCCAACTGCGGTCCCAAGCCCGACACGAATGAAAGCAGCTCTGCACTAGCCGTATTAAGCTCTACCCCTACCGAGTTAACGCAACTCATTACCACATCGTTCAGGCTCTTTTTTAATCGTGTTTGATCTACATCGTGCTGGTACTGCCCCACCCCAATCGATTTAGGGTCTATTTTAACCAATTCGGCCAAAGGATCCATTAACCTGCGTCCAATTGATACGGCACCTCTAACAGTAACATCTTTATCGGGAAATTCCTTACGAGCCACCTCCGAAGCGGAATAAATAGAAGCACCACTTTCGTTTACCATAACCACTTTACAATGGGAAGGCAGTTTAAGACCGGCTACAAACAATTCGGTTTCGCGGCTGGCCGTGCCATTACCAATGGCAATAGCGGCAATTTTATGCCTGGCACAAAGTTCTTCGATAACGGCTCCGGCCTGCATGGTTTGATTTTGAGGCGCATTAGGGAAAATTGTGGTGTGGTCGAGGAGTTTACCCTGGGCATTGAGGCAAACCACTTTGCAACCGGTACGAAAGCCGGGGTCGATGGCTAATACCGGCATTTCACCTAGCGGAGGCGAAAGCAAGAGTTGTTGCAAGTTTTCAGCAAACACCTGGATGGCCTTTTCATCGGCTTTTAATTTTGAAGCTACCCGTGCTTCGGTTTCCATGGATGGTTTCAAAAGCCTTTTGTAGGCATCCTTACTGGCTATAAGCACCTGCCGGGCCGCTTCTGAATTGTTTTTTACAAAAAGTTTTTCTATTAATGCTATGGCCTCTTCTTCTTCGGGTTTTATATCCATACTCAGGAAACCTTCGGCCTCGCCCCTACGCATGGCCAGCAACCTGTGTGAGGGCACTTTAGCCAGAGGTTCCGACCACTCAAAATAATCGCGGTACTTGGCGGCTTCTGATTCTTTACCCGCCAAAAGCTTAGTAGTTATGGTGGCTTTCCTTAAAAATAAGTCGCGCATTCGCTTACGCAACGAGGCATCTTCGTTAATAATTTCGGCTATAATATCTCGGGCACCCTGGAGGGCTTCCTCTACCGATGCAACTCCTTTTTCGAGGTTAGTAAAGCTATTGGCCATGCTCTCTACCTGCCCGGATGGTTGCGCCAGTAATTGCGTGGCCAGAGGCTCCAGCCCTTTTTCACGGGCTATCGAAGCCTTTGTTTTGCGTTTTGGCTTATACGGCAGGTAAATATCTTCAAGCTCGGCCAAGGTAGTGGCTTGGGCTAATTGCTGCGCCAACTCCGGGGTTAGTTTTTCCTGTGCTTCGATTGATTTTATGATAGCCTCTCTGCGTTTATCCAGCTCGCGCAGTTGCTCCAGGCGGTCGCGAATAGTGGCAATCTGCACCTCATCAAGCATGCCGGTGGCTTCTTTCCGGTAACGAGCTATAAAAGGAACAGTAGCTCCACTATCGAGCAATTGAGCAGTAGCAGCTACCTGCCCCGGCTGTACGCTGATGGCAGTTGCAATTTGTTGAAAATGTGTTTGGTTCATAGTATAAAAATGGAGGGCAAAACTAGAATTGAAAATGATTTTGAAAAACAAAGCCCGCAATTATTTTTTTTCCTTATCGGGTTAGTGGCATCTTGTTGGTGGGGTCATCGTGCAACCTTTGTCATGCATTTATTTAGTTTCATGGAACTTTTTGGCACCGGGTTTGTTATTTTTGTTAGAATAAAAACTGAAATTGTTTATGACTTCGTCAAAAATTAAAAAAGAAGTAAAGGAGTGGGGCATATTTGCCATTATCTTATTAACCCTATATTTTACAGGATTACATACCGAAGTAGCTGCTTTTACGCAGCGTATAGTATTGGCCACAGGAATTGCCAACCCCGATACCACCCCCCTTGAGGATAAAGAAAAAGCTGCTTACGATTTTACATTAACCGGATTAGATGGAAGTACGCTTGATTTTGAAACCTTAAAAGGCAAAGTAATTTTTATTAATATGTGGGCCACCTGGTGCGCTCCATGTGTAGCCGAAATGCCAAGTATTAAAGAAATGTACAGCCATTATAAAGACAACCCTGATGTGGTTTTTGTAATGATTTCGTTTGATAAAACAGCAGAAAAAGCAGGTAAATTTGTAAAAAAGAAAGGATATGATATGCCGGTATATTTTCCTAACGAAACACAAATTCCGAAGGTGTACGAATCGAAAGGCATACCTACTACTTATGTAATAGACAAAGAGGGCTATATTGTGTACCGCAAGGTGGGCATGGCCAATTATGAGTCTAAATCGTTTGCTAAGATGCTGGATGGCCTGATTGCCAAATAGTTATTGAGGTAACCGCAGCCGAAGTGACTCTACACTTATCATTTTTTTTTCGAAAAAAATAAGCTAAATTTAGTTCAGCATAGGGCTGATTTATACCCCCCGGAATGGATTAGCATGCTTTGCGCCTGATTTAGTGTATCTTATTACCTTACTAGTACGCACGTAATAAATAAAATGTTTTTTTACGATATGTACAGTTGCCAAACTGGTATAGGGAAAATAGGCTTTTAATTGTCAATATTAACATCCTAAAAAATGGATAAACAAGAATTCTTTTTATTAATTCCGGGAATAATTTATGGGGTTGCAATTGTAGATTTACTCAAAGTTTTTACCCATAAAAATAAATCTTTTGAACTTGTTGGATGGGGAGTATTTAGTTTATTAGTTATTACTTTTAATTGGACGTTGCTCTATGCACAGCTTACCCTTATTACAAACAATAATTTAAACTTTTACCTGGTTGTTTTTCAGGCCATAATTGTATCTGTTTTAACCTCAACCATTAGCCCTGAAGAAAAAGACATAGATACGAAAAAATACTTTTTAGAAATCAGAAATAGCTTTTTCTTACTCTTTGCCATCTATATGATTTCGGCCATTTTTATGCGCTATTATGTTTTTAACGAAACGGAACCCGCTTGGATTCGCCCCCTTGGCCTACTGATATTTTTAATTTGTGCTTATACCAACAAATACTGGTTGCGCATATCGCTTTTGATTTTTGCTTCTATAATAATGGTACTTCGAATTTTCTCTGATGTTATTTAATTAGGGCTTGGAGTTATTCAACTGCCTCTATTTATTTTTTAGATTTTTTACCCGTTTGAAAAGTTCTGGAAATATTGAATCCAAATCTAATATCGCCATCCCAAAAATTATCGGTGGTATCGGTAATAAAACCTGGTTCAAAGGTAGGGCGCGTATTAGTAATATGCAGTTGAAATACATGCCCTCCGGTTTCAATATCTACACCCAACCCAATTACATCATAGGTAGCCACCGAAGTAAACGGGTTAAACCTATAATAATACTCGCCTGTAAGCGCAAGGCTTTGATTTAACTTATATCTATAAGCTGCCCCCAAATAAAATACATCGTTGGGGTCGGCATTAGTAGGTACTGTATTAATATGCACCATACCCGGCATGAGCTGAATAGTAAGTTTCTTTCCAAATTTCCTCGAAACGAGTAGTTCATTGGCAAACGACATGCGCTGGCCGGTGGTTATATCATCGCTAATTTTAATGGTAGGAATTACCATGGTTGATAACCAAACCATACTTACCGGGCTATTTTTAACCCCTGCTTTTTGCCGCAAAAATTTCCATTTAACAAAGCCATCGTAGGCTTTGGTGTAGGTGCTTCGGCCAATACCTACGTTTAGGAGGTTGGTAATGCCATATTCAAAACCCAGGCGCATATTGGCTTGGTCGAGGCCAAAAAATTCCTCAATGCCCGAGTTAACCGGCCCAAAACGGTGGTAAATTAAAAAATCGAGTTCGCCTTTGCTTTTGGTTTTGGTAGAATGCCCGCTTATTATATGCGTGCCTTTAAAGGCAGCTGTGGTATAAGTAGTGGCAGGCTCATCATCGAGCATATTTAGTAGGTCGTCTTGTGCAAATGAAGGGATAGAAAAAAGAACAACAATAATTAATACCAGATTGTTTCGTTTCATTTGAAATGACGGAATTATTAAATTAGTTTTCATGGGTTGGGTATTCATATTCAACAGTTACTTCTACTACTTCAGCAATTTTTTGAAACATAAGCGAGGGCACTTCAATACCATACTCAGCTACTTTTACCGGAAACACCGCTTTAATTTTTAGTTTTTTTGCACTGGTAATGCTACCCTCCACTTGTATGTTTTTCTCTACTCCGTGTATTTTCATTACCCCTTTTGCCATGGCGTTAGGCATATCTATTCCTTGCTGCCAATTGGTAATTTTACCTGTAAAGGTAGCGTATGGATAGGTGTCAGACTCCAGGTATTTTTCGTTAAAATGCTCTTGCATAAGCGATTTTTCAAATTCAAAACTTTGAATAGGTATCCGAAAAGCGATTTCACCTGTTTCAAGATTAATAACACTTACGCCTTTGGTAGTAGTGGCGGTTATGTCTTCGAGCATGGCACTCGAAAAGAATTTAGTACTGCTTTTATCGGATTTAACTTTTTGTCCATAACTTACCAATTGGGTTGTTAGTGCTACTAGTAGCAGTAGGTATTTCATTTTGTTAGTTTTTATGTTTAACATGTTAAAGAAGCATATTCGATTGTTTACATCGTTGCCTGGGGCTAAGTTTTTTTGTACACTTAGCCTTGTATTTACTAATCGTATATGTTGCATCTGTTTTGTTTTTAGTTTGAACAATTGTTTGTGCGCTTGGGGTACTTTGTTCTTCTTTTTGTCTTGACACTAAAAGAAGCAAAAAAGTCAAGAAAATTTAATGCTCCCGCCCAAAACCAGCCCCTCCTCGCTAAATTTTCATGCCACCCCGCCTGCGCGAAGATGTAATATATCTATTTATTCCACTTTTTATATTCTTCTACTTTTAATAACTCTTTGCCTGGGGCTAAGCGTTTTTTTTGTAAACACAGGTTCGCAAGTACTAATCGTATAAGGTGTTTCTGTTTTTAGTTATTCAGTCCACCATCATCTACCCAACAGGCAATAGCTTCCTTTTCGGCAGTTGTAAGACTCCCATCTTGTGGCATAAAACCACTTTGCGTAAACTCTTTAATACGATTTTTATTCGCCTGTACATTGGCAAAATCTCTAAAATCGGGAAACTGCGTACCATTATGGCAACCCGAAACCGCACAGTTGTTCATAATAATGGGCTCAACGGATTGTTTGTAAGATATACCTGACAGCACCTTTTCTGTTACTGTAAATAAACACCCTAAATTGTCTTTTACAACTACTTGGTAATCTCCATGAGCAAGGTTTGTAAATACATTCGAAGGTTGAAAATTACCGGCATCAAGTGCATAACTGTAAGGCATTTGTCCATTTTGAGCAATGACTGTAATAGAACCATTTGTACTTCCACACCCTGCCACATCACTAGAAACAGTAGCTTGTACACCATTTTTATTAAATACATCTGCTTCTGCCTGGGTTTCACAACCATTAGCAGCTACTACCCTAATTTTATAATTTCCTGAAGCTAGCCCCGTAAATTCCGGACTGGATTGTTCTACATCGTTTAAAAAATAAGTGTAAGGGGCTTCGCCACCATTTACCAAAATGGTAATAGCACCTGCATCAGTTCCACAATCTGTATCTACAACTGTGGTGCTAATTTTCATAGGAAATTCGTCACAATTTACTTGTAAGTCTTCGAGACTTAGGTAGGTACAACTACTAACAAACGCTATTAGAAAAAAATAAATAACCTGTTTCATACGCTAAATGTAAAAAGTAAGGGTAATC